>JBEDTP010000068.1:0-5798 GCA_040119075.1 Flavobacterium sp. | reverse complement strand
CTAGTTCTTTTTGGAACAGCACTTTTTTATATGAATTCAAATGTGACTAATGAAGATTTAGGAACATATGATGATCCGGAAATTGCATTTATTGAAACACAAAAAGCACTCGAAATGCTTTCGAATAATGTAAATCATGGAGTTGAAAGTGTTGCATTATTAGATGAGTACAATCAATCAAAAAAAACAATTTTTAAATAAGAAAAAAATGAAAAAGTTATTATTAAGTATAGTATTAGTTGCATTTACAAATATGGGATTTGCACAAAACGCCTTCGATAAGTTTGAAGACAAAGAAGGAGTAACATCTGTTATTGTTAATAAAAAGATGTTTGAATTAATGAGTAAAGTAAAAGTTGACGCTAAAGATAAAGAAGCTCAACAATATATGGATTTACTTAAAAAATTGGAAAACTTAAAAGTATTCATGTCCTCAAGCGCAAAAGTATCTGCTGATATGAAATCTTCTGTTGCAAGCTATTTAAAATCAAATCCATTACAAGAATTGATGCGTTTAAATAGTGATGGTAGAAAAGTGAATATTTATGTAAAATCGGGAGCTTCAGAAAATATAGTAAAAGAATTATTAATGTTTATTGAAGATCCAACTTCAAAAGATAAACAAGCAATTGTACTTTCGTTGACAGGAAACTTTAATTTGGATGAAATTTCTGCTTTAACTGAAAAAATGAATTTACCTGGTGGAAACGAGCTTAAAAAAGCTTCAAAAAAATAAGCAATGAAAGTATTTATAATTACAATTTTTTCTTTTTTAGCGTTAAGTTGTTCTAACAAGCCTACTTTGCAAAAGTACTTTGTAGATAATACAGAAGATAAAGATTTTATAGCTTTAGATGTTTCTCCAAGTATTTTAAAAGTTGACGAAATGTCTTTGAGTGAAGTTGAAAAGAAAGCTTTAAAAACATTTGAGAAAATGAATGTTATAGCTTTTAAAAAAGACTCGCTCAATGATGCCAAGTTTAAAGATGAGGTTGTTAAAGTAAAATCTATTTTAAAGAATGAAGAGTATCAACAATTAATGAAGTTTGGTTCATCTAATCAAGGAGCTTCAATTTATTTTGTAGGTGAAGAAGATAAAATTAATGAATTTGTTGTTTATGGAAATAATGAAACATCAGGTTTTGCAATAGTTAGAATCTTAGGAGATAACATGAACCCAAGTGACGTTATGACATTATTTGAATTGATGCGGAAATCAAAAATCGATTTAGATCAATTAAAACCATTAGAAGTTTTAATGAAGTAGTTAGTTATTAATTATAAAAAAGGCTCAAAATTAGTTTTGAGCCTTTTTATTTTTTGAAATATTTTAATGGAAAAAGCAACATTCCAAAACATTCCCCTTTATCTTTTCCTATATGTTTATGATGCATTTTATGTGCTCTCCTAACTGCTTTAGCATAACGATTATTTGCATTTCTAAATAACTTAAATCGTTGGTGAATAAAAATATCATGCACCAAGAAATAGGCTAATCCATACGCAAAAATACCAAGTCCAATTGCCAATCCAATTTCAAGAATATTATTTTGCCATAATAAGAAAAAACCAATACTTATTACTGCATAAAAAAGAAAAAAGAAATCATTTCGTTCAAACCATGAATCATGATCCTTTTTATGATGGTCAGCATGTAGTTTCCATAAAAAACCATGCATTATGTACTTATGAGTAAACCAAGCCATAAATTCCATCATAGAAAAAGTAAGTATAAAAACTAATAAATAGATCCACATAATTATAAGATGTTTAGTTTAAAATTAAAATAGCATTGAGCAAATAGGCTTACTTTTTGATAATCTGAAACTCTAATTCTGGAATTCTTAATTTCTGTGGAAGGTGTTTTTTTTAATTTTAACAATAGTTTTTTATAATATCTGTAAGCAGTATAAACACCAAAACGAGCCTCGATTGGCAACTTTTTTATGCCAATGAAAGCTGCTTCAAAATCACTTTCTATTTCTTTAATAATTTCTTGTTTTGAATTTTCATCTAATTGAGATAAATCAGTATTAGGAAAATAAGTTCGATTCAATTCCTCAAAATCAGCTTTTAAATCCCTTAAGAAGTTTACTTTTTGAAAAGCAGATCCTAATCGCATTGCACTATCTTTTAATTCATTATATTTTTCAATATCACCTTTTACAAATACCTGTAAACACATTAAGCCTACAACATCAGCTGAACCATAAATATACTCATTATATTCTTCGTTTGTTTTGTATTCGCTTTTATATAAATCCATTTTCATACTTTTCATGAAAGAAGTAATCAGTTTTTTTGGAATATTATATTTGTTAACTGTATATTGAAATGAATTCAAAATAGGGTTTAAACTTATTTTTTGATCTAAAGCAAAGTTTAAATCTTTTTGAAATCTATCAAATAAAAATTCTTTATCATAGTCATGAAAACTGTCTACAATTTCATCTGCAAAACGAACAAAACCATAAATATTATAGATGTCTTGACGAATGCTAGGTGCTAGCATTTTTACAGCAGATGAAAATGAAGTACTATATTTTTTAGTTACTTTAATGCTACACTCATTAGAAACTTGGTCAAATAATGCTTTCATATTTATTTGTATTTATTTATTAATTCCGATACTAATTTTCCAGATATCAAAGATGGTGGAACACCTGGTCCTGGAACTGTTAATTGACCTGTGAAATATAAATTTTCAACTTTTTTACTTTTTAGCTTGGGTCTTAAAAAAGCAGTTTGTAATAAAGTATTTGCCATTCCGTAGGCATTTCCTTTGTATGAATTATAATCTTTAATGAAGTCGTTTACACAAAATGACTCTTTGAACAAAACGTTTTCATATACTTTTTGATTTGTTAGTTTTTCAAAACGCTTCATTATGATATTAAAATATTTTGCTCTAATATCTGGAGTGTCTTCAAGTCCTGGTGCTAATGGAATTAAGAAAATACCTGCTTCATTTCCTTCAGGAGCAGCATTTTTATCTGTTTTAGATGGGAAACTTGCATAAAATAAAGGTTCTTTAGGCCATTGTGGATTGTCATAAATTTCTTCAGCATGATTGTCAAAAGAAGTGTCAAAAAACAAACTGTGATGTTCTACATTTTCTATTTTTTTATCAAAACCTACATAAAAGAGTAAAGACGATGGGGCAAATGTTTTTCTTTCCCAATATTTTTCAGAATACTGTCTGTCTTTATCGTCTAACAAAGTTTCTGTATGATGATAATCAGCTCCGCTTAAAACAATATCACTTTTAATTATTTTTCCATTACAAATAATTCCTGTTGCTGAGCTGTTTTTTGTAATAATTTTTTCAATGTTTGAATTAGTTTCAATTTGAACACCTAATTCGTTTGCTAGCTTCTCCATTGCTAAAATAACCGAGTACATTCCGTTTTTTGGATGCCAAGTTCCAAGTCCAAAATCAGCAAAGTTCATAAAATTATAAAACGAAGGAGTGTCGCTTGGTTTAGCGCCAAGGAATAAAACAGGAAATTCTAATATTTTGATCAGTTTTGGGTTTTTAAATCGTTTTCTAATATCTTTAGAAATATTACTAAAAAATAAATGCGCTTTTTTTGCTGTGTCTAATGTTATTAATTCAAATATTGATTCTCCGGGTCTATATACTAATTCTTCAATAGCAATTTTGTAATTGCTCTGAGCTTCATTTATGAACTTTCTTAATTCTTCTCCACTTCCTTTTTCTTCGCTTTCAAAAGTTTCTATAATAGCATCTAAATTGTCGGCAATAGTGGTAAACTCATTAATTCCAAAATAAACTTGATATGCAGGCGACAGTTTTAAAAGCTCATAATAGTCAGATGTTTTTTTGCCAAAGTCATTAAAAAAACGTTCAAAAACATCTGGCATCCAATACCATGTTGGTCCAATATCAAAAGTAAATCCATCTTTCTTAAGTTGTCGAGCTCTTCCACCTATTGTTTCGTTTTTTTCATACACAGTAACGTTGTTCCCATCTTTTGCAAGATAACATGCTGCAGAAAGTGCAGAAAACCCAGAGCCTATTATTGAGATGTTTTTTTTCAATTTCTTAGATGCTTTTAGTTAGTTCTTCAATCGAATCAAATAATTTGACTTTATTTGAAAGGTTACTTTTATTAATGTTGTTTATCATTTTGCCCAACATATAGAGTTGACTACTGTTTTTATTTAATATTTCTTTATCAAATTGATTAATATAATCGTCTATGCTTTCAGCATTAGGTTCTACTGTGCAATAAGTAATAAATGTAATGTTGTTAAAAAAACTTGTAACATCTTTTAAACTTTTAACAGGTAAATTTTCTCCAAGATAGATACATCTGTATCCTTGAATCAAGATTTCATAATTAAGATACATTAAACCAATTTCATGTATTTCGTTTACTGGTAGATATAAAACAAATACTCTTTCTTTATTTGTAGGTTCAACTAATTGAACTTTTTCAGTATTTACTTGAATTTTCTGTTTTAATAAATTACTAATAAAATGTTCATGTGCTGGTGAAATGGTATCGGTTTGCCATAAAATTCCAATTTCGTTCATTAAAGGAATAAAAACTTCATAGAAAACTTCTCTAAATGTTTTTTCAGATAATAAATTATCATATGTTTTAAAAAACAAGGTTTGATCAAAGTTCATCATTGCCATTTTAAATGAATTAATGGCATGATTTTTAGCAGTCTTCTCTGTTGTAATTTGCTTTACTAATAAAGGAATTTCGCTCTCTGTTAGTTTCGATATTTTAGATATTTTATAACCATAATCATGTAAGAGTACAATGTTTAGTAGTTTTTGAAGATTTGTAATGTCATAATATCTAATATTAGAATCAGTTCGCATTGGTTCAAGTGCATTATATCGTTTTTCCCAAATTCTAATGGTATGCGCTTTAATACCAGAAAGATTTTCTAAATCTTTTATGCTGAATATATTTTTAACATTGTTCATCTTTTTTGTAAATTTGTTAAACAAAAATATAATAATTATTTTAAAAAGGATTGTTTTTTTGTAAAATTTTTGGAAATTTAAAATGATGTTAACTTTTTTTAAGTCTATTTTTGTTTAACAATGGAATACGATTTTGCTTTTTCAGGATTAGGATTGTCTACTATATTGGTTTTAAACGAAATGTTTGAAAATGATTTATTGGTAGGAAAACGTGTGTTGGTAATTGAACCAGACGAGATTGGTTGTCATGAAAAAACATGGTCTTACTGGGAAGAGGAGATTGGAAAATGGGATGATTATATAAGTTCTAAATGGAGTAGTGCGTTGTTTAAGAATGAAAATAACTCTATTGAATGCTTAAATGGGAAGTTGATTTATAAACAAATCACATCAAAAGAATTTGTTGAAAGGTTATATGAAAAACTTAATACTAATGTTGATATCACTTTAATAAAAGAAAAGTTTATTTCATTTAATAGTTTTGATTCTAATGTTGAAATTCTAACGGATATAAATTCACATATATCTAAATATTTCTTTTCAAGTGTATTGAAAGACAATGCGTATAAATCGAGTTTGAAGTATTCTTTACTGAATCAGCATTTTGTAGGATGGTTTATAGAAACTGAAGATTCTTTTTTCGATTCAGATAAGGTGACGTTTATGGATTTTAGTGTTGAACAAAAAGAAAATACACGTTTTATGTATATTCTGCCTTTTTCTAAAAGGAAAGCACTGTTTGAATATACTTTGTTTTCTAAAAATCTACTTGCTGAGAAAGAATATGAGCAAGAAATTGAACTGTACTTAAAAAAAATGGGTTTAAATGAAT
>JBEDTP010000067.1:0-5816 GCA_040119075.1 Flavobacterium sp. | reverse complement strand
ACCCTAGGCGCCCCAGCTATAGATGGAGCTTCAGTTGAAGCGAAAATCTTAAAACACCTTAAAGGAGACAAAGTAATTGTTTTCAAAAAGAAAAGAAGAAAAGGTTACAAAGTTAAAAATGGTCACAGACAATCTTTAACTCAAATTGTAATTGAAGGAATTCAATCTTCTGGAGCTGTAAAAAAAGCTGCTCCTAAAAAAGAAGCTGCTCCTAAAAAGGCTGCAACTGAAGAAGTAGAAGCTCCTAAGAAGAAAGCTGCTCCTAAAAAAGCTGCAACTAAAGAAGCAGATGCTCCTAAGAAAAAAGCTGTAAAAGCTAAAAAAGAGGATACTCAAGAATAATAACTTAAAAACTTAAACATCATGGCTCACAAAAAAGGTGTCGGTAGTTCGAAGAATGGTAGAGAATCAGAATCGAAACGTTTAGGCGTTAAGATTTATGGTGGTCAAGCAGCTATTGCTGGAAATATCATTGTAAGACAAAGAGGTTCTAAGCATAATCCAGGTGAAAATGTTTACATGGGTAAGGATCATACTTTGCATGCAAAAGTTGATGGAGTTGTACAATTCCAAAAGAAAAAAGATAATAAATCTTTTGTTTCTATTACTCCGTTTGAGGCGTAATATTGACTTATGTATATAATAAAAGCCTCTCATTAATGAGAGGCTTTTTTATTTGTGTTATTATTTACTAAGTTTATGATGTTTAAAAAAAGCCCTTAATTGAATTAAGAGCTTTTTTAAATTTTAATTATTTATATGGTTTAGAAAATCACCTTTTTAGTAATTATTTCTCCTGTCGCAAGTGTTACTTTTATAAATAATGCTTGGTTATTTGTGTTTAAAGAAACTATGGTTAATTCTTTTACTCCTAGATTCTCAGTGTTAAATATAGTTCTACCTAGTACATCAAACATTTTTACTGATGTAATGTTTTCTTTTGATGAATTTATTTCAATTTGATTATTTTGAGTATAAACTAAAACATTATTATTATTATTATTTGCAAAATCTTCATGTGATAAAACACTACTTTTAAAAACAATTTCAAATCTATCTTCAAAAATTCCATCTTGAGTTGAGAATTGATATTCAGACTGTTTGATATCGTGTATAATGTTTGTGTATTTATCTTTTAAGAAAACATCTTGAACTGTAAATAAACCATCGGTATTTTCTAATGAAATGTTGTATACTCCAGTAGTTGATGCATTAATACCTAAAGGAATAATATCTTCATCTGTAAAAGGTAGCGACTTACCTTGGATTACATACTTATCACTATTAATAATACTGTATATAATAGAATTAGAGTCATCTAGAATTAATCCGTCAATCATATTGTCAACAGCATTAGTTGCTCCGTCCATATAGCCAACTAATATTTGATTATAATTATTATTGGAGTCATTCAAATTCAGCCAAATTCTATGTTTTTCAACCTCAACATTTTCTTCACTTGTTCTAAAAAATTGCGTACTTGTTGAAGCATTCACTCGTTGAGCATTATTAAATGTTGTATTACCTGCAACACTTGCCTGGACATAAAAACCTTGCCCTGTTTGAATGAAACCATTTGGTGTAGCTCCACCCGCTGCTGCTGCAGTTCCTCCTAAAGTAGTATATGCTGCGAAATTATTTACTGGATATACTCCTCCGCTTGCAGGAATTGTATGAGTCCAAAAATATAATGTTCCAACAGACGGATTGTTTGCTAAGAAAGTATTTCCGTTCATTGGAGAAGCATATGGATTTCCAAGTAAATTGTACCCTATACCGACACTTTGTGTAATTATTCCGTTATTTGGAACCCCAGTAAATTGCCCGTTATGAGCGGTTGGCACTGTTGGTGATGAGTTGTCAGCAGAACGAATCATGTATCCTTTTCCAGCGACAAAATTAGCTGTAGATGCAACTGCTTGATAAGCGGTTGGGGTGGTTGTGCCAGTATATAAATATTGATAAAATCTATTTGCTAATGTGTTAGGTGAAAATGCTTGTAATTGCTGACCAGAAGTTGGAGAAGACCAAGCGGTATAATCTTGACGAATCATTGGTGCTGAATTGCGCTTCACTAGAATATTACCTGTATTAATAGCAGAATCATTTAATTGACGTAAACCTCCATTATTCTCAATAGTTAATAAACCTGTTCCATTTACTGTTATTGTTCCATCAACAATTAAAGTGTTTCCAGGATTAAATGTCACATTAATTCCTGTATTAATTATAGCCGAACATGCTTCAATATTAGTTGATGAGTTATAGTTTCCGGCAAAAATGATTTCTTTAACCTTGTTTGGAGCTCCATTTGACCATGAAACACCATTCCAAGTTGTTGATATGTCTCCGCATTCAACAATATTAATATTTATTAATTGATTTGCTAACCACCCATTTGTTGAATTTTTAATGTCAACTTTGAAAGAAGTTGTATTAGCGGATAATTCAGCATTGATATAGTTAATTATTCCTGTATTAATTTCATCTTGAGTAAAAGTATTTCCTACGCTTAATATAGTTGTGTTTCTTCTGATATTCCCGACTGTAGGTGTAGATACTAAAGTATAGGTTTGTTGTGCGGCTGTTTGTGCAGCGGTTGTAGCATCAACTTCTGTATTGGCAATATTATGAGTTGAATTGTTTAAGACGGTTATTCCATTGTTTACTAATGATGGTAAGTTTCCGATTGCGCTTAAACTACATAGATTCAATGTCCAACTATCAATAATTCCATCATCACCAGCATATGGGTCATTTACATATAATAACCAATTACCATTTGAATTTAAATTTTGAAAATCACTTAATGGTTCAAATGGTTTTATATTTCCTGTTAATGCAGGTACCGCTGCTGTACATACAGGGGCGATACCGGAATCAATAAATTTGGCGTTTATATTGTCGTTATCTCCACATGCTTCTTGAGCTAAAATAATATAATTGCCATTTGGCGCTTCAAGATACATTGTCATGTCTTGAATATAGGTGTGATTAAGTAATAAGTCCATATTGGTATCTCCAATTATAAATGAATCGGGAACATTTATAGTTGAAATACTCCATCCATTACCCATTCCAATTCCTGAATTATCAGCAGTATTACTTATGGCTACATTTGTACCGTTTGTATAATTATAAGCACAATTAATTGTACCTGTTTGGAATGATTTTGATGCAGAACTATTTCCTGTAGCACATCTATTTGACGGAATAACTCTCCAATAATAAACAGTTTCGGCATTTAATCCTGTTGCTTGATATTCTGTTAAAGATGTTGTTGTATTGATTACAGTTGTTGAAAACGTTGGGCTTGTGGCAACTTGTAAATTGTAATTTTCTGCATTTGCATTTTCGGACCATGTAAAATTAGGAGATGTTGAAACTGTTAGGCTTCCATCGGCTGGTAAAAGTGTTGTTTGAGGATAACTTGTGAAATTATCATGAAATACAGTCAAAGTTGCTTTTCTGGTTTCTATTTCACTCCCGTTATTTCCTACAATGTCTATTTCATAAGTACCTGCACTAACTGCTGATAAATTACTAACTGTTACTGTAAAATTTCCACTTGCGCTCATTGAAGTTGGAGATATTACAACATTTGCGCCTGCAGGTATATTTTGTGCTGATAAGTTTACATTTGGACCTCCAATTTTAGTCAATGCGAAGTCATAAACAACGCTGCCAGAGCTAGAACAAACGGTTTTAGTATCTGCAGTTGATTTAAAAGTAAAATTTGAGGTTACTCCTGTAACAACTAGGGCAAATTTTTGTGGTCCATCTGCTAAAGTCCCTTTATGAGTTACAGTAATTGTATAAACAGCACCAGCAGTAGGTGCATCAATATTTATTCTTTCAACATTATCAACATCGTTGTCTCCAGTTCTCGTTGCATTTGCAGTAGCACTAGATTGTAATCTCCATGGGTAAAATGTACTAGCACCTTGAGTAATTCTTATATCTAAGTCGTTAGTTAAATCAGGAGTTGTTTCATTTAATGTCCCGCTATTTATTTTCGAAGCATCTGGTACGTCAGTCCAAGTTATTGATCCAAGTAATGGCGTTCCACCTCCAGTTGCAACAACTTGCATTGTAAAAGTTTGTCCTTGATTTAAAGTTTCTTCAGAAATCCAAGAAGTTAATCCATTATTTGAAATAGTTTCCGCTGAAGTTTTAGCATCTAAATATCCCCATCCATATTGAGCATCTGGCCCGGTTCTTCCTCTGTCGGTAGCTGTATGACAAGCTAAACCTTTTAAAGTTGCAGCTTTCATAAATTTACCGTTAGTGTTATTGTAGTGTTGTTGTATTAGCGTTAAGGTTCCGGTAACATTAGGAGCAGCCATTGATGTGCCGCTTAAGGTTGAATAAGAAGTATTTCCGCCTCCTGTACCACTTCCACTTCCTGTTGAGTATAAGGTTGTTCCATTCCCTGTGATATCTGGTTTTATCCTTCTGTCATCAGAAGGCCCTTGACTTGAAGACCCATTTATTGTTCCGAAAGCAGTGATTGCGCCTGTTGTAGCATTAACTGTTGCGTCAGTTCCATTTGCAACTGTTAATATGTTCTTTGCATTTTTGTTACCATTTAATTTATCATAACCTGCTGTAGTTGGTTGAGGATTGTTTGTTCCTCCATCATTTCCGGCTGACATAACTGGCAAATAAAAAGGGAAATTATATGCAATGACATCCCAATTATATGCTTCGGTTGAATACGCTCCCATAAACCAGTTTCCTGGAGCATTTGCAATTGGTATTCCATACGAATGATTAGATAAAAGCATTCCGTTCATTGCTTCGGTTATTGCTTCAGATTCATCATCGTTCCAATCAAAAGTTCTTGCAGTAGCTTGATATGCCATTCCTCTTGCATTTGTTTGAACTCCTGATGCAATCACAGTTCCTGTAACGTGTATAGCATGAAAACTATTTGTGTTTGTTACGGTTTGTCCGTCTCCAAATGCAGTTCTTCCATTGTATTCTTGATGTGTTGCATTAATAGGCCCTCCGTCCCAAACACGGGGAACCATACCTGTTCCGGTTAAGTTTAGACCTAAGCCTCCTCCTGAACGAAGAAAGTTAACTCTAGTTGATGTAGCTGCGTTTGAATTATCGAGCGCATAGTAGATTGGTTCTCCAGAAGGTAAAAGATACATTAGTTCATCAAAAGTACCGTCTTCATTTTGTTTGAAAACTGGTAAATTGTTGGCTTTTGCAAACTCAATAGCTTTAAGTTTGTCTAATTGTTCTCTTTTCTTTACTTTTTCATAAAGAAGCTGACCTTTTTTAAGGTCATATTCTGAAGTTATCTTTACAACATCTTCTTTTGTTTGGCTGTAATTTATACTAAAACTTAATGAAAAAAATAAAGTTAAAGCAATTGTTTTAAGGTTATAGTAGGTTTTTTTCATAAAAATGGGTTAATGGTTGTTAAAAATATAAATTTTATTTTTAAAAACGAATAAATTTTTTATAATAACCAACAATTATATATATTTGCAGTCTCAAAATCATATCAGCGGGTATGGTGAAATTGGTAGACACGCCAGACTTAGGATCTGGTGCCGCAAGGTGTGAAGGTTCGAGTCCTTTTACCCGCACAGAAAAAGCCTCTAACTATTTTAGTTAGAGGCTTTTTAATTTTGTAATTCCCTTAATGTTCCCCTAAAAGTTTTAAAACAGTACTTTTCTATCAGCTTTGGGGGATATTATGGACACGGATTACAAATTTGCGCTATCGGGAGAATAACGTATAAATAATATTCTGTTTTTTTATAATCTAATAGGTTAAAAATAATTTTTCATTTTAATTA
>JBEDTP010000066.1:0-5830 GCA_040119075.1 Flavobacterium sp. | reverse complement strand
ATGTATTGAAAAAGTTTTTCAATTAAATAATTAAACTACTCCTTTTGAAAAAAACGATACGAATTGGAACAAGAGATAGTGAATTAGCACTATGGCAAGCACATACAGTTCAAAAACAACTTAACGAATTAGGTTATACAACCGAAATAATTGCGGTAAAATCTACTGGAGACTTAATCTTAGACAAGCCATTATATGAGCTAGGTATTACAGGAATATTTACTAAAACTTTAGATGTTGCCATGCTTAAAGGCGAAATTGATATTGCTGTACATTCTATGAAAGATGTACCAACCGCTTTACCAACTGGAATTGTTCAAGCTGCTGTTTTAGAAAGAGCAAATGTTTTAGATATTTTAGTTCACAAAGGAAATTTAGATTTTTTAAATTCTGAAGGAATTATTGCTTCAGGAAGTTTAAGAAGAAAAGCACAATGGCTAAGTAAATATCCAACCCACAAAGTGGAAGATTTACGCGGAAATGTTAACACCAGAATGCAAAAACTTCAAGACAACAATTGGAATGGGGCCATTTTTGCTGCTGCTGGATTAGAACGAATCAACTTAAAACCCAGCGAATATTTAGATTTAGAATGGATGATTCCTGCTCCTGCTCAAGGCGCAATGCTTGTTGTTGCAATGGAAAAAGATATTTTTTCACAAGGCGCATTATCAAAACTAAATCATAAAGAAACTGAAATCTGTACTTATATTGAAAGACAGTTTCTTCGCACATTAGAAGGCGGTTGTACAGCGCCAATTGGAGCTTTGGCAACTATAAACGAAAAACAAATTGATTTTGAGGGCGTTTTATTTTCTTTAGACGGAAAACAAAAGTTTACCATTAAAAAAAGTTGTAATTTTGATTCTTATATTGATTTTGGACAAAATTGTGCAAATGAAATATTGGAAAATGGCGGAAAATCTTTAATGGAAAAACTTCGCAAAGAATTAAAAGTGAAATAAGCACTTCAAAATGGAAAAAGAATCCTTACTCAATTACTTATATCGATTTTTCGACATCATAGTCTTATTGTTTATTGTATTTGACTTTGGATATGATTTTGAAGAAAACTACAATTCTCCTCACGTTATTGGTTTAATAGTTCTTTCTATATTATTATTAGCTTTTAATGCTTTTAAATTTTTTACTTATAAGTATGAAAGCAATAAAAAAGTTGCCTTAGTAAATTTCATCATCTTAACAGTTATGTTTGTAATTTCAACATTCATAGCATATATAAATAGAGATTTTAGTTGGAGTTATATTCTTCAAAAAATAAAACCTCTTTTGGAAGGAGGGTTAATCATTTATTTTTTACTACGATTAATGATTTTAGTACGTCATATTTATGACATCTACTTTAATCCAGCAATTGTTTTTGTAGGAAGTTTTATGATTTTAGCAATCTCTGGTGCTTTCTTATTAATGATGCCCAGTGCAACAACTAACGGAATATCTTTTACTAATGCCATTTTTACAGCAACAAGTGCAGTTTGTGTTACTGGATTAGCCGTAGTAGATACAGCAAAAGATTTTACAATAATTGGGCAATCCATAATACTTGTATTAATTCAATTAGGTGGAATTGGAATTCTAACCTTTACATCTTTCTTTGCCTTTTTCTTTAGAGGTGGTTCAACTTTTAAAGAAGGATTAAATACAAAAGATTTTATAGCTCAAGAAGGATTAAAAGATGTTTTTAGAGCAGCGTTAAATGTTGTAATATTTACAATTAGTGTAGAAATAGTTGGAGCAATATTTATTTACTCATCTATATTAGATAATCCGGGCGTGAGTAACAAACTTTTCTTCTCCATTTTTCATTCTATTTCTGCTTTTTGTAATGCTGGTTTTTCAATTTTCTCAAGTGGTCTTTACGATTCAAGTATACGATTTCATTATTATCTTCAATGGGTTATAATGATACTAATTATATTTGGAGGACTAGGGCATAACATTGTATTTAACTTTTACCAATATTTAAAAACATATGTTATTGAATTATTCGACAAAAAAATAATTCATAAGCAAGTCCCGATTATTACATTAAACACAAAAATTGTAATTTATACTACCATAATATTATTGTTTTCTGGCTGGATATTTTTATTTATTTCAGAATACAACAATACGATGTTAGAACACAAAACTTTGTTCGGCAAAATTACTAATGCAGCTTTTAATTCAGTAACACCCAGAACAGCAGGTTTTAACACAATCGATTTTACACAAATGACTGTTCCGTCATTATTATTTGTTATCTTTTTAATGTGGATTGGAGCATCTCCAGCATCAACAGGTGGTGGAATAAAAACGAGTACCTTTGCATTAGCAACTCTAAATATTTTTGCAGTTGCTAAAGGGAAAAACAGAATACAATTTAGAGGAAGAAGAATTTCTAGCGAATCAACTTCAAGAGCTTTTGCAATTTTATGCATATCATTAATTGCAATAGGAATTTCAATAATGGCCCTATTAATTTTAGAACCCGAAGGAACTCCACTATTAACAGTAGCTTTTGAATGTTTTTCCGCATTTAGTACTGTTGGATTAAGTTTAAACTTTACACCAACATTATCTGAACCTAGTAAATATGTAATTATTGCTACTATGTTTATTGGAAGAATTGGAATGCTCAATTTAATGATTGGTTTATTACGTCAAATGAACCATCAATTTTATGAATACCCAAAAGAAAATATATTAATTAACTAATGTTAATGTTATGAAAATAATAGTTTTTGGTTTAGGAAATTTCGGAATGTCGTTGGCTTTAAGTTTAACAGAAACTGGCAACGAAGTAATTGGAATTGACAAACAAATGGACAAAGTTAATCTTGTTAAAGATAAAATTTCACATGCAATTTGTATGGATTCTACAAATGAACTTGCCTTTGATGCAGTTCCTTTAAAAGATGCAGATAAAGTAGTTGTTGCCATTGGAGAAAGCGAGGGAGCTGCAATTATCACTACCGCGATTATTAAAAAATTGTCTGATGTAAAAATCATTAGTAGAGCCTTATCTCCTATTCACGATACGGTTTTGGAAGCAATGGGAATTCATAGCATCATTCACCCTGAACAAGAAAGTGCTGATCGATTAACCAAGCAAATCAACTTTAAATCGACTCTAGAAAACTATCAATTAGATGATAATTTTACAATTTCTGAGGTTAAAGCGCGTAATGAATTCTTTGGAAAATCATTAGAAGAATTGGATTCTATTGATAAATACAGACTTACTTTAGTTACTATTATTCGTAAAAAAGAGAAAAGAAATTTAATTGGTAAAAAAAGTACCGTTAAAGAATCTATTGGAAGACCTTCACCTGAAACAATTATTGAAGAAGGAGATATTTTGGTAGTTTACGGAAACAACAAAGACATTGAAAAATATTGTTTAGGTCAAGAAGAGTATGACATTACTAACAAAAATAGTAATTAATGATTTCTATTTTATCTACAAAAAAACTTTCAGAAAATCAAAAACAAATGCTTTTGGAAAATTCAATTGCATTGGTCGAAGAAAATTTTATCGAAACTAAAACAAAAAAATTTAAATTAGAAAACGTTAACCAAAATTTGATTTTCACAAGTCAAAATGCAGTGTTAAGTATTTTAGAAAATCCAGATTGGGAAACATTAAAACGCAAACCGGTTTTTTGTGTGGGTTTAAAAACGCAAGAATTATTAACAGAAAAAGGATTTAATGTTATAGCATTTACTGGCTACGCGGCTGATTTAGCTGAAATCATTTCTTTAATTTATTCTAAAGAAACCTATACATTTTTTAACGGAAATTTACGTAGAGATATTTTACCTAATGCACTTCAAGAAAATGAAATAAAGTTTAACGAAATTGAAGTGTATGAAACTAATTTAACTTCAAAAAAAATAACAACAAAAAGCAACGGAATATTGTTTTTTAGTCCGTCAGCCGTAGAAAGTTATTTAAAGTTAAATACTATAAAAGACGAAATATGTTTTTGCATTGGCGAGTCAACATCAGAAGCTTTAGAAGATAAAAACATACACAATATTATAATTGCCGAAAAACCAACTGTTGAAAATGTAATTAACGAAGTAATAGAACATTATATACAAGACCATGATTAAGAACGACTTATTTTTAAGAGCCCTAAATAACGAATATGTAGAACGTCCACCCGTTTGGATGATGCGTCAAGCCGGAAGATATTTGCCAGAATTTATGGCAATTAAAGAAAAATACGATTTTTTTACACGTTGTAAAACGCCAGAATTGGCTTCTGAAATCACAGTACAACCTATTCGAATTGTAAAACCAGATGCAGCTATTTTATTTTCGGATATTTTAGTAATCCCACAAGCAATGGGAATTGATGTAGAGTTAGAAGATGGAATCGGACCCGTTTTACCAAACCCTATTCGCAAAGCTTCTGATGTTGATAATGTATTCATTCCGGACATTAACGACACTTTAGGTTACGTTATGGATGCAATTGACATGACTCGTGAAAAATTAAACAACGAAGTGCCATTAATTGGTTTTGCTGGTTCACCTTGGACAATTTTCTGTTATGCAGTAGAAGGAAAAGGTTCAAAAAGTTTTGACAAAGCAAAAGGATTCTGTTTTTCAAATCCGGTTGCTGCACATAATTTATTGCAAAAAATTACCGATACAACGATTTTATATCTTAAAGAAAAAGTAAAGCATGGCGTAAACGCTGTTCAAATTTTTGACTCCTGGGGTGGAATGTTGTCTCCAAAAGATTATACTGAATTTTCTTGGCAATACATGAATCAAATTGTAGAAGCATTAGCACCAGAAACCAAAGTTATTGTTTTTGGGAAAGGATGTTGGTTTGCTTTAGACGATATGGCAAAATCAAAAGCAGCCGCAATTGGTGTGGATTGGACATGTTCTCCTAGAAATGCTCGTTATTTGACCGGCGGGAAGAAAACATTACAAGGAAACTTTGATCCTTCTCGTTTATTATCTCCAATTCCAGTAATTAAGAAGATGGTACATGAAATGATTGACGAATTTGGACCAGATAATTACATCGTAAACCTTGGGCACGGAATTTTACCAAACATACCTGTTGATCACGCAAAAGCATTTGTAGAAGCAGTTAAAGAGTATCAAAGGAAGTAGAAAAGCTGTCAGCTTACAGCTATTTGCTAAAAAGCTTATAAAATGAAAGATCAATTTTACGCATACATACAACAATTACAAGATCAAATTTGTAAAGGTCTTGAAGATGTTGATGGAAAAGCATTTTTTAGAGAAGATTTATGGAAACGTCCAGAAGGTGGTGGCGGAAGAACGCGTGTAATTGAAAACGGAAATGTTTTTGAAAAAGGCGGTGTAAATATTTCAGCAGTACATGGAAAATTACCCGATTCGATGCAAAAACTTTTTAATGTAGGTGAAGCTGATTTTTTTGCTTGTGGATTAAGTTTAGTCATTCACCCAAAAAACCCAATGATTCCTACTGTTCATGCAAATTGGCGTTATTTTGAAATGTATGATAATAAAGGAAACATCATTAACCAATGGTTTGGTGGCGGACAAGATTTAACTCCTTATTATTTATTTGAAGAAGATGCGAAACATTTTCATCAAACTTGTAAAACCGCTTGCGATAAACATAATCCAGAGTTTTATCCAAAATATAAGAAACAGTGTGACGAATATTTTTGGAATGCACACCGAAATGAGGCTCGTGGAATAGGCGGATTATTTTTCGATTATTGTAAAGAATCAGAATCTATGAAAATGGAAGATTGGTATAACTTTGTAACTGAAGTTGGAAATTCATTTTTACAAGCATATGTTCCTATA
>JBEDTP010000065.1:0-5886 GCA_040119075.1 Flavobacterium sp. | reverse complement strand
TGTAATAAGCCTATTTTTTCTTGATAACTGTCCATATTAATGCTTTTCTTTTTTGTAAAAATAATAAAACTGAATTTAATTGAATATCTTTGAACCATATTTATTAGACAAATGACAAATAACGATATTTTTAAGAAATTAAGAGTTGCATTACAACTAAGAGACGACCAAATTGTAGAAATTTTAGAATTGGTAGATTTTAGAGTTTCTAAAGGTGAATTGGGTAATGTTTTTAGAAAAGAAGACCATAAAGATTATATGGAATGTGGCGACCAATTGTTACGTAATTTCTTAAACGGATTAGTTATTCATTTACGTGGTACAAAGGAAAACCCTAAAAATCCAAGCGAAGTTATTAAAAGTCATAAACCAAAAGTTACAACATTTGATTTTAAAGCAAAAAAGCCTGAATTCAAATCTGATAAAAAAGCACCAACTTCTGGAGATAAAAAACCATTTGAAAAGAAGAAAAACTTTAAAAATACACCTAAGAAAATTCAGGTGGTTGAAAAAGTAAAGTTTAAAAACGGTAAACCAAACCAAAAAGATAGCTAGAAGTTAAAACACATAGTAACATAGCTCTGTTTTACTAAAAAAAGTGAAACGCCTTTATTAAAAAGTAAAAACCTATGTGTCTATGTGGTTAAAAAATAAACGAAACGGATAATAAAACTAAATTCCCTATTTTTGATAAAATTTAAATAAATGCAATTTAAACATCCAGAAATTTTATACTTCCTTTTTCTGTTGGTGATTCCAATTTTAGTGCATTTATTTCAATTCCGTCGTTTTAAAAAAGAGTACTTTACAAATGTAAAGCTGCTTAAAGAAATCCAAATTCAAACCCGAAAAAGTAAAAGCATTAAAAAATGGCTTTTATTAGCTACACGATTATTGCTGTTAGCAGCTTTAATAATTGCATTTGCACAACCATTTTTCACAGCTAAAGATGCTGAAAATAAAGAAAATGAATTGGTCATTTTATTAGACAATTCGTTTTCTATGCAAGCTAAAGGGGCAAAAGGCGAACTTTTAAAACGAAGTATTCAAGAACTTTTAGAAAGCTTTCCAGAAAATCAAACCTTTTCGTTACTTACAAATTCGGAAGTTTTTTGGGATACCGATATCAAATCGATTCAAAAAGAATTACAACAATTAAGCTACGCTCCTACTTCATTTGAATTGAACGCATTATTGAATCAAGTGGAATTAAAAAAACCAAACGTTTCTAAAGATTACGTTATTATTTCTGATGGAGTTTCGGTTACTTCTGATAAAATCAACACTATTTCTGAAAACAATGAAATCTATTGGTTGCAACCAAAAGCAGAGAAATCAGTTAATATAAGTGTTGAAAACGCAACGATTACTGAAGTTTCTGATGCTTTTTACACCTTAGAAGTTACTTTAAAGACTTTTGGAACTGTTGAAAATGAAATTCCGCTGACTTTATATAATAACGATAAAGCAATTGCTAAAACACAAGTAAAGTTTGATAAAAACGAACAAAATATAAAGCTTTCCATTCCTAAAAAAGAAATGGCAGGACGAATTGTAATTCAAGACAACAGTCTGCAATTTGACAACGAGTTTTTCTTTACTATTCAATCGCCCGAAAAAACGAATATCGCACTTATTGGTGAAGTTTCTAAAAACAAATTCTTACATCGTATATTTACCAATGAAGATTTTGTAACGTATGAAACTACTTTAGAACAGTTGGATTTTAACAATTTGAAAGATCAACAGACAATCGTTTTAAATGAAGTTTTAGAAATTTCACAAGCCTTACAGACTAATTTGGTTTCGTTTTATGAAAAAGGCGGAAACATAATTGTAATTCCTTCTTCTGAAAGTAATTTAGAAAGCTTGAATGGCTTATCGAAGAAAATAGGAAACGTAACTTTTTCAAATCCATCAAAAACAGAAAAACAAATTACGAAGATTAGCTTCAATCATCCTGTTTATAAAAATGTTTTTGAAAAGAATGTCACTAATTTTCAATATCCAAAGGTAAATTCGAACTTTATAATTTCTAAAAATAGTGCACCTGTTTTGCAATTTGATGATGCATCTATTTTCTTAAGTTCGGTAACTAATAAGTTAGGAAGAGCGTACTTTTTTGCTTCGGCAATCAACAAAACGAATAGTAATTTTCAAAATTCACCATTAATTGTTCCAACGTTTTTTAATATGGCAATGGGCAACCATGCAAAAGATAAATTAGCTTTTACCATAAGTGAAAATGAAACAAAAATTATTGAAGCTGATTTAAAAAAAGACGAAGTCGTTTCGATTTCAAATGAGGTGAATAGTTTTATTCCAATGCAACAAATCTTAAGTAATAAAGTAAAGTTGACATTTGGCGATTATCCTGAACAAGCAGGAAATTATGATGTAAAACAAAAAGACCAACTAATTACTTCGTTGAGTTTTAATTTTCCGAGAAATGAAAGCGATGTAACTTTGCAAAGCACACTAAATAATGATAATTTTGCCAAAATAAATTCGGTGGATGAAGTTTTGAATGATTTACATACAAAACGAACAGACACGGCTTTATGGAAATGGTTTATTATAGCAACACTACTACTTTTATTGATTGAACTACTAATCCAAAAATTTGTAAAATGACAAATATTGTTTTAAAAAACGCCACAATTATTGATCCAAAAAGTGCTTTTCATAAGCAAATTGTTGATATTAAAATTCAAGATGGAAAAATCATTGAAATAGGAAAAAACCTAGCTTCTGATGCAAATTTCATTGAAATTGTGGAAGACAATTTACATGTCTCTCAAGGTTGGATGGACAGCTCGGTTTCTTTTGGAGAACCAGGTTTTGAAGACAGAGAAACCATTGCAAACGGATTAAAAGTTGCTGCAAAAAGCGGATTTACAGCGGTAGCTTTACAACCTAATAGTTTTCCTGTTATTGACAATCAGTCGCAAATACGATTTGTATTAGATAAAGCAAAAAACAACGCTACCGATTTGTATCCAATTGGAGCTTTAACAAACGGTAGCGAAGGAAATGATTTGGCGGAATTATTTGACATGAAAAATGCGGGCGCTATTGCTTTTGGAGATTACAACAAAGCGATTCAAAATGCCAACATCCAAAAAATAGCCTTACAATATGTTCAGGATTTTGATGGATTAGTTATCAATTATTGTCAAGACAACAACATCAAAGGAAAAGGAATTGTACATGAAGGTCAGGTTTCAACCAAATTAGGTTTAAAAGGAATTCCAACATTAGCCGAAGAACTACATATCGCTAGAAACTTATTTCTTTTAGAATATACAGGTGGAAAAATGCACATTCCTACCATTTCAACTATAAAATCAATTGAATTAATCAAAGAAGCGAAAGCAAAAGGATTGCAAGTTACTTGTAGTGTAGCTGTGCATCAATTAGTTTTATCCGATGACAAATTAGAAGGTTTTGATTCACGTTATAAAGTGGCACCACCGTTACGCGATGAAGCAACAAGAAAAGCATTAATTGAAGCTGCTTTAGATGGAACAATAGATTGTATCACATCTGATCATAATCCGCTAGATATTGAACATAAAAAATTAGAATTTGATTTAGCCAAAGACGGAACAATTGGACTTGAAAGTGCTTTTGGTGCTTTACAAACAGTTCTACCACTAGAAGTTGTAATTGAAAAACTGACTTCTGTAAAATCGATATTTGGAATAGAAGAAAATGCAGTAGAAGTTGGTGCAACGGCTAATTTAAGTTTGTTCAATACAAATAGCAATTGGACATTTACCAAAGAAAATATCTTATCAAAATCAAAAAACTCTGCTTTCTTAGGACAAACTATGAAAGGAAAAGCATTAGGAATATTTAATAATGGACAATTGATAATGGATAATTGATAATTGATAATTGATAATTGATAATTGAAGAAACAAAACTCATTAAATTATTCAAATTTTTTCAATTTCTCAAGATCAGTGTTCCAAAATAAAAATCTAATCTAAGAAGTGAATAAACAAATCAACAGCAAAAAAATATGCAAAACGATATAGAAAAAGGAAAAACAACAGCAATTATAAGTTATATTTTATTAGTAGGTGTTTTAATAGCAATGTCAATCAATTCAGATGAGAAAAATAAATACGCTAGTTTTCATATACGACAATCATTAGGATTAACTATTTCTTTTATTTCAATTGGGCTTCTAATTTCTAACTTTAGTAATACACAAATTTATGCTTCATTTTGGATATTCTTTTCTGTATTATTTGGTTACGGAATAATTTCAGCTATTAAAGGTGATACCAGACCCATTCCATTAGTTGGAGAATTTTACCAAAAAATTTTTAAGAATTTATAGTAACCAATTACCCAGAAACTATAACCTAATACCAAAAAAATGAACCTTACTTACCTCGTTAGAGAACCAAAAATAAAACAAGAAAAAAATCCGTTAGTACTATTATTACACGGTTACGGTAGTAATGAAGAAGATTTATTTTCTTTTGCAAGCGAATTACCCGATGAATATTATGTAGTTTCAGTAAGAGCGCCTTATGATTTACAACCTTATGGACATGCTTGGTACGCGATACATTTTGATGCAGATGAGAATAAATTTTCAGACGACGCACAAGCGATAGAATCAAGAGAATTAATCATTCAATTTATTGATGAGTTAATTGCTAAATATCCAATAGACGCAACAAATGTAAATTTAATTGGCTTCAGTCAAGGTGCTATCTTAAGTTACGCTACTGCTCTATCGTATCCTGAAAAAATATCGAGAGTTGTTGCGTTAAGCGGTTATTTAAATGAAAAAATTATAGCTGATGATTTTGCTTCAAAAAATATAAAAAACTTAAAATTCTTCATTTCTCACGGAACTGTAGACCAAGTAATTCCAGTGGATTGGGCAAGAAAAGCACAACCATTTTTACAAAATTTAGGTTTAGACGTTATTTATAAAGAATACCCAATAGGCCATGGAGTTGCGCCACAAAATTTTTATGATTTTAAAAATTGGTTAGAAAAAACTAAATAAAAAAATCTCCATTTTTCAATGGAGATCTTCAAACTAAACAAACTAACACCAATTATGATTTTGGTAAAACAACTGTATCCACAACATGAATAACTCCGTTTTTCTGGTTAACATCAGTAATAGTTATCATTGAACTGTTACCGTTTTCATCGGTAATGTATAGATCTTTTCCTTTCATCCAAGCAGTAAGTGTTCCACCACTTACAGTTGTCATCATTGCTTTTCCATTTCCTTTTTTAATAGCCATAAGAATATCACTTTTATTCATTTTACCCGCAACTACATGATACGTTAAAATAGTTTGAAGTGTTTTTAGATTTTCTGGTTTTAATAAAGTTTCGACAGTACCTGCTGGTAATTTATCAAACGCTGTATTTGTTGGGGCAAAAACGGTGAATGGTCCTTCTGACATTAATACATCAACTAATCCTGCTGCTTTAACAGCAGCAACAAGAGTCGTATGATCTTTAGAATTTACTGCGTTTTCAACAATACTCTTACTAGGATACATAGGTGCTCCTCCTACTTCTACTGTTTTTTCTTTGTTTTGAGCTGTAGCAATAATTCCAAAGAATAATGAAAAAGCTAAAAATGTGACTTTAAAAAAATTGTTTGATTTCATGATTTTGTTTTTAAGTTATATTGAAATTTACGAGAGAACTTTTATTTTGGTTTTAAAAAAGGAATAAAAAATTTATATAACTCATATATTAAGGTCTTTCAATTTATATTTATTACTTTTGAGGTTCAAAAATATTTTTATTATGGCAAATATTACATTAGGAGGAAATCCAATACATACATTAGGAGAGTTACCAACAGTTGGTTCAAAATCACCTGATTTTTCTTTA
>JBEDTP010000064.1:0-5913 GCA_040119075.1 Flavobacterium sp. | reverse complement strand
TCTGGAACAACGTCAATACTTGAGGTTGCTCGTTTATTGCAAAATGTTCCAACAGAATATTCTATAAAATTTATTCATTTTAGTGGTGAGGAAGACGGATTATTAGGTAGTCAGCATTATGTTAGTTCGGTAGTAAATGGAACTAGCCCTAAACTGGATATAAAATTAGTCTTTAATTTAGACCAAGTAGGTGGAGTAGCAGGACAAACAAATAATACAATTACTTGTGAACGTGATACTGGAAATCCAACTACTAATAATGCTGCATCAGCTACAATTACAAATGAGTTAATTACTTGTGTTGGATTATATTCACCATTAAACACAAACTTATCATATGCATATGCTTCAGATTATATGCCATTTGAAGATAATAATGAAGTAATTACGGGTTTTTATGAAACTAATGAATCAACTCATCCGCATTCATCTTCTGATTTGTTGGTCAATATGGATCCAGTTTATAATTACAATGTTGCTAAAGCTGCTACAGGAGCTATGTTGCATTTTGCAGTTGCTTCAACCGTTTTGAGTGAGAATAGTTATAATGAAGATTTTCAAGTTAGTTTTTTTCCAAATCCAGTAAACGATTTTTTAAATATCAATTTTGGAACCTTAACAGATTCTAATTATACTTTTAGTATTGTTGATATTAATGGGAAAAGAGTTTTAGAAAGAAAGATTTCAAATCCTAATTTATTAGAAAAAGTAGATATTAGCCAACTACAATCTGGTGTTTATTTAGTTGCTTTAGAAACGAGTAATAAAGTTATTAGAAGAAAAATTATTGTTCAGTAAAAATTAATCCCAACATTCCATAAGCAATAAATTACCATTTGAATGTTCAATGGTAACAACACCATCCTCAGTTACATGATTGCTGCTTCCTGTTTTAAAACCGATAGATAAAGTGTCATTTTGTAAAGGATAAAATAAGTTTTTAGAGGTAATTCCAGTTACTTCACCAATAGGAATTAAAGACAAGGGTGTGTCTTTTGTGTACCATTTTTCAAATTTAGTTGGGAGTAAAAATATCTTAGAATGATCGTCTAAAATTACAATTTTCAGGCTTTCTCTAAAACGAACAATATTGGTAATATTCGTAATGGTATGATCAGCACGTTTACCGGTTGCCCAAATTACATTTGCTGCTTTATGTCCTTTTTCAATTAAATATTCAAACGCTTTTTCTAAATCGGTTTTGTCTTGATTTGGCGTGTGAACAATCTCTATTGGATATTGAGTTTCTTTATAGTATTCAGCATCAAAACCTCTATCAAAATCTCCTAAAAGAACATCTATTTTAATTCCAAGTTCTAAAACACGTTCTATTGCTGAATCTAATACAATAACCAGAGGCGACCATTCTAAAAGTTGCCCTAGAAGTTCTTCATTGCATGAAGCGCCATTAGCTATAATTAAAGCTGGTTCTTGGTCGTCGCGAACAATATGGTGTGAAGACATTTTTTTGGTTTTTGAACTACGAATTTAAAAATAATTATTGAACTGTATAGGTCATTGTGTCAATTTCTGATAACCTAAAAAAACCTAGAGCATAATTGTCAAAGTTAGTTTGGTTAATAATATTTCCTCTAACAGTTGCTGGCGGTGCTTGAAAAGGACTTCCGCCATTGTTTCCTGCAATACCAAGCAAAACATTCATATAGTTATAATATCGCTCTGAAATACCGTGAAGTGTAAAAGTTAACTCATTTGTAGGCTCTAAATCTTCGTTAAAGTAAAGTCCAAACATTTGATTGCCTTGGAAAAATTCATCATCTATAACATCATATTCAGGAAGATTAGAAAAAGAAGCGTTAAACTGAATTAGATAAAAATTATCAACTAAACCGTTATCTTGAAAAAAGAATTTTACTTCAATATCTTCACCTGTAAAACCACCTTCATCATTTTGTGCTACTGAATCTATTGTTGGTGAAGGAATCAAGTTTTCAGTAGCCAAATACGTTTGCCCATCATGAATTACTGTCAGAACATACGTTTCGTTTAAAACCGGACTGAAATTGGTACAAATGTAATTCCCCGTTCCAATATCTTCATTAAAATCATATTGAATAGAATTACTATCTGTAATAAAAACAATTGCTCCTGACACTGTTGGAATTATATTTTCGTAATAACTAGTTGTTGTAGATAGTTTAATTGTTTGCTCGTTTCCCAAAGTTCCCTTTTGCCATTTTATAGAAGCATCAATTACAAGTTTTGGAGCGGCAGTATTTAAATTTACATCAATAACATCTTCGCAGGAAATAAAACTAAATGAAGAAATTATAAGTGTAAATATAATTAGTACTGATTTTATAGAAAATTTAGTCATGATTTTAAAATTTGAAATTATAAGTAACACTTGGAACTATTCCAAAAATAGATAATCGGACAGCCTCATTGTTTCCTGAATCTTGGTTTTGTCTAAAACTGATTGAAGCAGCATTTTTTCGACTATAAATATTATAAATACTAAAAACCCATTCGCCATACCATTTTCTGTTTTTGTTTTTGTAAGGAACAAGGGTTGCAGAAACATCAAGTCTGTGGTAGGTTGGTAATCTGTTTTCATTTCTTAATCCATAACTCGGAACAGAAATGTCTTGATAGACATATTGACCGTTTGGATACGTAACTGGTTGCCCACTTTGTAATGAAAAAATTGAACCAAAACTCCATTTATCATTCAATTTATACATTCCGGTAATAGAAAGGTTATGTAATTTGTCCCAACCGGTTTTGTACCATTCACCGTTATTAATTCCAGATTCATTTTCGTTTCTACCTGGAGTTTGTTGCTCTGACCTAGAAAGTGTATATGAAAGCCAACCGTTGAATTTTCCTTCATTCTTTTTGGCTAAAATTTCTAAACCATATGCTCTTGCTTTTCCGTTTAAAACGACTTGCTCAATTGCGTTATTTGCAATTAAATCTGCACCATCAATATAATCTAATCTATTTTTTATTTTTTTATAAAACGATTCTACTTCAAGTGTATATTTTCCGTTTTTAAAATTTCTAAAGTAACCAATTGCAAATTGATCTAAAAGCTGAGGTTTTAAAAAGCTATCACTTGGAGTCCAAACATCAAGTGGAGTTGGAGATTGAGTATTTGAAATAAGATGAAGATATTGCGACATTCTGTTATAGCTTGTCTTAATTGCTTCATTATCATTAATTGCAAATGAAAGAGCAACTCGAGGTTCAAAATTACCAAAACTCGCTATGGTTTTATTTCTTCCATAATATTTAGTTCCTGTTGGATTTGCTTTCTCATAAATTTGCAGTTCTTGATTAAACACAACAGCTTCATTATTTGTATAGGTATTAATTTCTTGTTTTCCTAAACGATAAAAAGAACTGTATCGTATTCCATAATTAACTGAAATATTTTTACTTAAAGTTTGTTCAATATCAATATAAACTGCTGGTTCAAATGCGTATTTTTTATCCAATTGATCTGGGTTAATTCCTGAAGAAGAATTAGTAGGTTCAATTTTCCCTGGATTAAAGTCATAATAAACTGTGTTTACTCCAAAATCCAACTTTGTTTTATCATCTAAATAATATTTGAAATCATATTTAAAATTGTAATTTTTAATTCCGCTATCCCAATTGAAACCAATGAAGTCTAATTTTAATCCGTAATAATAATCACTATAAATTAAAGAAGCATTTGAAAATAGTTTGTCTGAATAAAGATGATTCCAACGCAAATTTAAAACACTATTTCCATAAGTGTTTACAAAACTATTATTTAAGCTAAATACGTCTCTCCCAAAATATCCCGAAACATATAAGCTGTTGTTATCGTTTATGTTATAACTTAATTTAGTGTTTAAATCATAGAAGTAGGCTGAGTTTTGGTTGTCAGTAAGCTTTAAAAATAAATGTGCATATGAACTCCTACCTGCTACTAGAAAAGATGCTTTGTCTTTTACAATTGGACCTTCTGCTAATAATCGTGTAGAAATTAAACCAATTCCACCATTTATATGAAAATCTTTACTATTTCCTTCTTTTTGATAGATGTCCAAAACTGACGCTACTCTTCCTCCATATTTAGCTGGAATTCCACCTTTATAAAGTTTCAAATCTTTAATTGCATCAGCATTAAAAACAGAAAAGAAACCAAATAGATGTGATGAATTATAAATGGTTGCTTCATCTAATAAAATTAGATTTTGATCTGCTGCACCACCTCTAACATTAAATCCTGACTGACCTTCTCCTGCGTTAGTAACACCTGGCAACGTTAGTATAGATTTAATAATGTCAATTTCACCAAGTATTGCAGGCATCTTTTTAACAGTTGAAATCGCAAGCTTATTTGTACTTAATTCAGCTTTTTTTATGTTTATTTTATTTGGTTTATCAGAAACAATCACCTCATTTAATTGAAAGCTTTCTTCGGTTAGCTTAAAATTTTTTTTTATATCTGTTTCAAGATTTATTTTTTCTGTTATTTCAGTAAATCCAAGATAACTTATTGTAATTACATAAATACCTTTGGGTAGTGTTAGTGAATAAAATCCATATTCATTTGTATTTGTTCCCGTCTTTAAATCTTTTATGTAAACACTTACTCCTAAAAGTGTTTCGTTGTTTTTAATGTCAGAAATAGAACCGCTGATTGTAAATTTTTCTTGTGAATATGAAAAATTTAAAAAAAATAAAGTAAAAATTATGTAAACTAATTTAATAGTTTTGTTCATGGTATAGTATTTGTTATACAAAGTTGACAATTTATTTTTAAATTTAACTTATTACATTTGTTAATGTATGGTTAATATAAGTATTGTATTAGGCCTTTTATGTACGTTTGTAAAAATCATGTAATGAAAAGAATAACTTTAATTTTTTGTTTATTTATTTATTCAATTTGTGCATACGCCCAATTGGATAAGAAAAGTACGCCTATTAAATTGGAATTAAAATCAAAAACTACCACAGATATCCCTGATAATTTTTCAACTGATTTACCTTCTCTAGAATTTAAAAGTTCTATTAATAATACAGATGATAATTATTTAAAAAAGTATTCCATTTTAAATAAAAAACAACCAGTAAAAAGTGTTCTTGAGACTGAAAATAATTTCAAAAACCCAGGTGATGAGGTAAAAGATAAGTTAAATAAAGCTATAGCTGATAAGCCAATTGAAGATAGTTTCAAAAGTGATCAATTCCTAGGTCAATTTGATTCAAAAAGTAAATATTTAAAAATTGTTTGTAGAGATCATGAATATCCAGACGGAGATAGAGTAAGAATTCTTGTTAATGATGGTGTTGTAATTCCTGAAATTTTATTAGAGTCAACTTCTAAAGAGTATTATATTGAATTGTCTGATGGGTTTAATAAGATAGAATTTGAAGCTTTAAATCAAGGAACTTCTGGGCCAAATACAGCGGCTTTTAGAGTATATGATGATAAAGGTAATATTGTAACGTCAAACGAATGGAATTTAACAACTGGTGTAAAAGCTAAAATAGTTGTTGTTAAACAAGATGATAATAAACAGTCAGAAGAGAAATCAGAATAAGACTCTATTATTATAAATAAAAAAGCTCCTAATTTTAGGAGCTTTTTTATTTTTTCTTTATTTTAATTTTGCTAAAATATCGTTTAGAGTTGCACTTGGTCGCATTGCTTTGTCAGTTAACTCAAAGTTTGGATGATAATAGCCTCCAATTTCTTGAGGTTTACCTTGAGCAGCAATTAACTCTTCATTAATCTTAGCTTCGTTAGCATTTAATTCAGTAGCAATTGGAGTAAAAATAGCTTTCAATTCAGCATCTTTATTCTGGTTAGCTAATGCATTTGCCCAATATAAAGATAAATAAAAGTGTGAGCCTCTATTATCAATACTTCCAATTTTTCTTGCAGGGGATTTATCATTCTCTAAGAAT
>JBEDTP010000063.1:0-5915 GCA_040119075.1 Flavobacterium sp. | reverse complement strand
ATAAAAATATTTTGCCGTGTCAAAAAATTTATATCTTTGCTACGAATTAATAATTAACCTTTTATATTTTTTAAGATGAAAAAAGTTGTTTTAAGCTTAGCATTAGTTGCTATGATGTTCGTATCTTGTAAAGAAGCTGCTACTGAAACTCCAGCTGAAGAAGTAGTAACTGAAGAAGTTGCTCCAGTTGTTGAAGAAACTGTTGAAGTTGTTGACTCTGCTGCTACTGAAGCTGTTGAAGCTCCAGCTGCTGAAGCTCCAGCTGCTCACTAATAGCTAACGCTATCAAAAAAATAAAGCTCCACTAAGTGGAGCTTTTTTTTTATATTACCCCCCTAATCATTAAAAATATCCACATCAGCTGAAAAATCTAAAATTTCTGCCATTGGAGTATATTTTAAAATTTCATTAATACTTTTTTCCAGCATCAATTGAGTTGAAAATTTTCTACTTATCGCAACTTCTTTATCATCTAAAACAAGTCTAAAGAAAAACTTCCCTCTACCTGACTTAAATTTTAAAAAAACGACTCTTTCTAATGATTTCTGCAAATAAATTATTTGTTCTTCACACTCAAAACGCAATTCAAAACTATTACTCGTAAAAATAGTCTTCCCTTTTCTTGAGGTAAGTTCATATTTATACAAGTCATTCAATCTTTTTGTAATTACAAATGTTGCCATATTTTATTTAAAAATTGCAAAATAGCAATTTAGAATTCAAAAAATATAATATCTGAGAAGTATTTAAACAAAAAAAGCTCCAAACAATAAGTTTGAAGCTTTTAGTACTCAAGGCGGGACTTGAACCCGCACGGGCATTACTACCCACTGGATTTTAAGTCCAGCGTGTCTACCAATTCCACCACTCGAGCAAATATTTTTGGTATCTGAGCGAAAAACGGGGCTCGAACCCGCGACCTCGACCTTGGCAAGGTCGCGCTCTACCAGCTGAGCTATTTTCGCGTTTCGTTTTAAATCGTTTTAAAGAACATTGCAACAGTCATTACTTCCTTATTGCGAGTGCAAATATAGAACATATTTTATATCCTGCAAATGCTTTTTGTAAAAAAATTAAAAGTTTTTTACAACCTTTTGAAAACTAATAATTTATTAAAAAAATTATTTTTTAATCAACATCCGTTTTATTTCATTTAGCTTCATTAAGGCTTCAACTGGAGTCAATGTATTAATATCAATATTTACTATTTCTTCTTTAATTTCTTCCAATAATGGATCATCTAAGTTAAAGAAACTCAGTTGCAATTCATCATCTGCTTTCAAACTTGTTCCGCTTAAATTTTCTCCCGAATGATCCTTTTCTAATTTTTTTAATATTTTTTGTGCCTTTTGAATTACCGTTTGCGGCATTCCAGCCATTTTAGCTACGTGAATTCCAAAACTATGGGCACTACCACCCTTTACCAATTTACGAATGAATAAAACGGTATCTTTTAATTCTTTTACCGAAACATTAAAATTCTGAATTCGATCAAACAACACTTCCATTTCATTTAATTCATGATAATGTGTTGCAAATAATGTTTTAGGCTTATTTGGGTGTTCGTGTAAATATTCGGCAATAGCCCAAGCAATAGAAATTCCGTCGTAAGTTGAAGTTCCTCTTCCAATTTCATCCAACAACACCAAACTACTTTCAGAAATATTATTCAAAATAGAAGCAGTTTCATTCATTTCTACCATAAAAGTAGATTCTCCCATCGAAATATTATCGCTCGCTCCTACTCTAGTAAAAATTTTATCTACAATCCCCATTCTAACAGCTTCTGCAGGAACAAAACTACCCATTTGAGCCAAGAGCACAATTAAAGCCGTTTGACGCAAAATAGCCGATTTACCAGACATATTTGGTCCGGTTATCATTATCAATTGTTGGGTTTCTCTATCTAAATAAACATTATTAGAAATATAAGGAACTCCAACAGGCAACTGCTTTTCAATTACGGGATGGCGACCTTCTGTAATTTCTAAATCAAAACCATCAACAATTTCTGGTCTTGAGTAATTATTATCAATTGCCAATTGGGTAAATGAATTCAAACAATCTAATTGAGCTATTAAATTTGCATTCAATTGCACTGGCTTAATATATGTACCCATCCAATTAACAAGCTGCTCAAACAATTGCGATTCTAATTGTTGTATTTTTTCTTCAGCACCAAGAATCTTAGATTCGTATTCTTTTAATTCTTCCGTAATATAACGCTCAGCATTAACTAACGTTTGTTTACGAATCCAATCTTCAGGAACTTTATCTTTATGTGTGTTTCTTACTTCAATATAATAGCCAAATACATTATTGAAAGCTACTTTTAAAGAAGTAATTCCTGTTTTTTCGCTTTCTCTTTGTTCTAAATCTTCTAAAAAGCCTTTTCCCTTTGAAGAAATTGCACGTAAATCATCTAATTCTTCATTTACTCCTGTTGCAATTGCATTTCCTTTACTAATGGCAACTGGCGCATCTTGATTCAGTGTGTTTTTTATTTTCTCACGAAGTAAATCGCACGCATGTAAACTGTCGCCAATTACTTTTAAAGACTCATTTTTACTCGCTAAAGCCAATGTTTTTATTGGAATAATAGCGTCTAGAGAGTCTTTTAAGTAAATAATTTCTCTTGGCGAAATTTTTCCGGTGGCTACTTTTGAAATCAAACGCTCTAAATCAGAAATTTGTTTGATTTGATATTGAATTTTCTGTAAATCTTCTTTATTTTCTTTCAAATACGCAACAACTTCATGTCGACTTTTAATTCGTGTTGCATCTTTTAAAGGTAAAGCCAACCAACGTTTCAACAAACGCGAACCCATTGGCGAAAGCGTTTTATCGATAACATCTAAAAGTGTAACTGCATTAACATTTGTAGAATGATACAATTCCAGATTACGAATGGTAAAACGATCCATCCAAACATAAGCATCTTCTGCAATACGCTGAATATTTGTAATATGTTGAATTTTATTATGTTGGGTTTCTGACAAATAATACAAAATAGCGCCCGAAGCAATAACTCCTTCTTGCAATTCTTCTATTCCAAAACCTTTTAAGGAAACCGTTTGAAAATGTTGTGTTAAGCTCTCAAAAGCATAATCTTCTTTAAAAACCCAATCTTCTAAGTAAAAAGTATGGAAATCTTCTCCAAATATTTCTTTGAACTGAACTCTATTTTGCTTTGGAATTAAAACTTCACTAGGGTTGAAATTTTGCAATAATTTATCAATGTATTCTTCGTTTCCTTGCGCAGTTAAAAACTCACCTGTAGAAACATCTAAAAAAGAAATTCCCAGATTTTTTTTACCAAATGAAACAGAAGCCAAAAAGTTATTCGACTTAGCTTGTAAAACCTCATCATTCATTGAAACACCAGGCGTAATCAATTCGGTCACTCCTCGTTTTACAATGGTTTTTGTCATTTTTGGATCTTCGAGTTGATCGCAAATAGCCACTCGAAGCCCGGCTTTGACCAATTTAGGCAAATAAGTATTAATAGAATGGTGCGGAAAACCCGCTAAAGCAGTTTCACTATCCGAACCCGCGCCACGTTTGGTTAATGTAATTCCTAAAATTTTAGCTGCACGAATAGCATCTTCACCAAAAGTTTCGTAAAAATCTCCTACACGAAACAACAAACAAGCATCCGGATATTTCGCCTTAATTCCGTTGTATTGTTTCATTAATGGAGTTTCTTTTTTCTCTTTAGGTGCTGCTAATTTTTTCGCCACAATTCTATTTTTTAAATACTGTTTGCGAAGTTACGAAAATCAAGTGCATTGGCAATATCAAAAAGTCAAGTGCAAAAGTCAAAATCCAATTTCAATAACAAAATCCAATTTCAACTTTGTATCTTTGGCACTTTGAAACTTGAAAAATGAGAAAATTAGCCAACGAAGAATTAGACAGAAAAAATATTGAGGAATTTAAGGAAGCTTCTAAAACTCCTATTATAATTATTTTAGACGATATTAGAAGTTTACACAATATTGGTTCGGTGTTTAGAAGTTCTGATGCTTTTTTGGTTGAAAAAATATATTTATGCGGAATTACTGCTGTACCACCAAATAAGGAAATTCATAAAACCGCTTTGGGAGCAACTGAAACTGTTACTTGGGAATATGCTGAAAACGTTATAGAAGTTATAGAAAAACTAAAACAAGATAAAATTTCTGTTTACGCAATTGAGCAAACTGAAAACTCAATTATGTTGAATGATTTTCAAACTGAACCAAATCAAAAATATGCTTTGATTTTTGGAAATGAAGTAAAAGGAGTGAATCAAAAAGCGATAAACGCAAGTGATGGTGTAATTGAAATTCCGCAATTAGGGAGCAAACATTCGCTAAACATTTCAGTAAGTGCAGGAATTGTAATTTGGGATTTATTTCAGAAAATAAAATAGAAAAAAGAGGAAAGAAAAAAGACTCGTAGTTTGTCTTCCTGAACTTGTTTCAGTATCTCAACTCAACTTTTAGAAACTGAAATAAATTCAGCTTGACAAAAATAAAATTTATGAAAATCGGACCATTATCTATACTTATTCTACTTGTTTCATTTACAATAATGCTTGCTACAATTTTAGATTGGATTCCGAATAATCCATTAACCAACTACAAACTAATTGCAGCATTACAGTTTATTATTATAGGAAGATTAATCGTAACCAAGCAAAGAAAGAAAAACTAAATTTTCTTGTTGATTTCGTTTAACAGAAAAATATAATCTTCCTGCTTTTTTACAAAATCCAAATTAGAAACATCAATAACTAAAACATTCAAATCGGTTTGAGTTTTGATATAATCTAAATAACCTCTGTTTATTTTTTCTAGATAATCAGCTGGGATTTCTTGTTCGTAGCTTCTACCTCTCTTTTTGATATTCTCCAAAAGACGTTCCGTATTTTGATACAAATATACATACAAATCGGGCTTTGGCATTTCTTTATGTATGATATCAAACATGGTTTTATACAACCGAAATTCATCTTCTTGCAAAGTGACTTTTGCAAAAATCAACGATTTAAAAATATGATAATCGGCAACAACAAAATCTTTAAACAAATCAAACTGTGCTAAATCATCTGATAATTGTTGGTACCTATCGGCTAAAAAAGACATCTCTAATGGAAACGCATAACGCGATTGGTCTTTGTAAAATTTAGGCAAAAAAGGATTATCAGCAAAACGTTCTAAAACCAATTTTGCATTGCAATCATTTGCTATTTTCGTAGCTAAAGTTGTTTTTCCCGCACCAATATTTCCTTCAATAGCAATATAGTTTAACTGCTGAACATTTAATTTTTCAATCGGAGAAATTAATTTTTCAATCGCAATGCATTTGCTTTCGTCCAAACTAGAAGCTAACAATTCCGATACTGTTTTCTTTAATTTAGGATGTTCCCAATTTAAATCTAAATCGTTCATTGGGTACAAAACAAAATTTCTATTTTGCATTTCAGGATGCGGAATTTTCAAAGACTCTGTTTCAATGATTTCTTCATTTACCGAAATAATATCAATATCAATAACTCGAGCTTCATAATTTTGAGCGTTTTTTCGCTCTCTTCCCATTTTCTTTTCTAAACCTAGTAAAAAAGAAAGTAATTTTTGAGGTGATTTTGAAGAATGAATTACTACTGCACAATTATAAAAAGGCTCACTTTCAAAACCCCAAGAAGGTGATTCATAAACACTTGAAACCTTAACAACAGTAGCAACTGAATTATGAATACTATCAATACAAAGCTGTATAGTTTTTAATCTATCGCCTAAATTACTTCCTAATGATAATACAATTCTATTCTGATTCTTCATTTCAAAGCAAAATAACAAACAATTTTAATTTTATGAATTACCTTTTTTGTTTTTTTATGAACATGTAACGTTTTAACATTTAGTAAGACA
>JBEDTP010000062.1:0-5940 GCA_040119075.1 Flavobacterium sp. | reverse complement strand
TGTTTTCGGAACGCCAATTATCAATCAACCACAAGTAGGTATTTTGGCTCTTGGTGCAATTAGAAAGGTTCCTGCGGTTATTGAGACTCCAGAAGGAGATTTTATTGGAATCCGTCAGAAAATGTTTTTATCGCACTCTTATGATCATAGAGTTGTAGATGGAGCGCTTGGTGGAAGTTTCGTTAAAAGAGTTGCGGACTATTTAGAAGCTTTTGATGTAAACAGAGACGTTTAAAAAAAATATAACAAAATATTAAACCCGACAAGTTTCTAAAACCTGTCGGGTTTTTTTATATTTGAAAAAAAGAAATCGATGAAAAAAGTTTTTATGGTGTCAGTTGCATTTGCGTTTTTTGGTTGTAAAGAAGTAATTAAAAACGAAGTTGCTCAAAAGCTAAAAGTAGACGAGGTTTTGTATGAATTCGAAGAACCTGTAGTAACCGAAAATTTAGTAATGACTACTAAAGAAGATTTGTTAGGGTATTGGGTTGGAGATTATACAAGTGACTTAACACCTGAAGAAGAAAGAGAATTTGCAGATTCGGAAGATTATTATGAGGCTAATTACAATAAAAGAATTTCTATTTCAATTGATGATATTAAAGATAAGATTGTTAATGGACATTCTGTTGTAAGTGGAAACATAAGACCATTTAAAGGGAGTTTGTTAGAAGATAAAAAAGGCTTCTATTTTAAAGTTTCAGAGCCAGGAGATGATAAATACGATGGAAAATTTGAATTTTCAATTTTAAAAAATGATAGCATAATTAATGGAAAATGGCAAGCAAATGAAATTTTAAAAATAGATAGAAGAAGTTTAAAATTATACAAAAAAGTATTTGAGTACAGTGCTGATAATGAACTAAGTCATGAATTTGTAGATTGGGATAAGTCAAAAAAAGTAAAGTATAAAGAGGTTAATAATGAAGAGGAATTTGAATGGGAAGGTGAGGAGTATTTTACTACTACAGAAGCTGTTTTAGAGGTAAATGCATCTAAAGATCTTATAACCAAAGAATTTGTAGAAAATCTATCAAAAGCCGATATTTTTATTTTAAGAAATTCAATATATGCGCGTCATGGTTATTCATTTAAAAATCGCCAATTGCGTATGTATTTTGAGGATTATAATTGGTATATGCCTGTTTTTACAGATGTTAAAAAATCATTTACAAAAATAGAACTTGCGAATATAGATTTGTTGCTTTTGTATGAAGAAAATGCAGAAGAATATTATGATAGATTTGGAAGGTAATGAAGTTAATTAAAATTTTAATCGTTGTAAGTTATTTTTACTTTACGTTTTTACTACTTTTAATTACACTTCAATATATCCCTTTAAATTTTGAAGTTACATTCTTGAAATTAAAACAAGAAGAAGTTAGATTATCCTATTATAATATTGCTTTTTTTACACATGTTTATACGAGTATATTTCTCGTATTGATAGGTTGGATTCAATTTTGGCCTTTTTTTAGAAAAAAATACACCAACTTACATAGGTTAATTGGAAAATTTTATATTCTCATAATTCTTATGTTTTCAGGACCTTCAGCTTTAATAATGGGTTATCATGCAAATGGAGGAACGTTTTCTAAAATTTCATTCATCATATTATCAATTTTGTGGATTTTGTTTACCTATTTGTCATTTTATCATGCTAAAAATTTGAATTTTGAAGAACATCAAAAATTTGCAATTAGAAGTTTTGCGTTAACATTATCTGCAATTTCATTACGTCTTTTTAAATACATTATTGTATTTTTGTTTCACTCTCCACCTATGGATACTTATCGAATAGTTTCTTGGTTAGGTTGGGTTTTTAATCTAATAATCGCCGAAATAATAATTTTTTACCTATTTCGAAATAAAATTAAAAATGGAATTAAAATTAAATAGACCAATTTGCTTTTTTGACTTAGAAACTACGGGAATTGATGTTGCTAGAGACAGAATAGTTGAAATCGCAGTGGTTAAAATTTATCCTAACGGAAATAAAGAAAGTAAAACGTGGTTGGTTAATCCAACGATTCCCATTCCGCCTCAAACAACTGCAATTCACGGAATTTCAGACGAGAAAGTAGCAAATGAGCCGACTTTTAATGAACTGGCTCCACATGTTTATAACATGATTAAAGATAGTGATTTGGCAGGTTTTAATTCAGATCGTTTTGATATTCCATTGTTGGCAGAAGAAATGTTAAGAGCTGGAGTTGATTTTGATATGAAAAATAGAGTTTCGGTAGATGTTCAAACCATATTTCATAAAAAAGAGGAGCGAACATTAAGTGCGGCTTATAAATTTTATTGCGGTGAAACATTAGAAAATGCGCATAGCGCAAATGCTGATACCGAAGCAACTTATGAAATATTAAAAGCGCAATTAGACCGTTATCCCGATTTGGAAAATGACATTAAAACACTTTCTGAATTTACAACACGTAAAAAATCAGTTGATTTTGCTGGGTTTATAGCTATGAATAAAGATGGAAAAGAAGTTTTTTCTTTTGGAAAACATAAAGGTGTTTTAGTAGATGATGTTTTAGAAAATGAACCAGGATATTTTAATTGGTTACAAAATGCCGATTTTCCGTTATATACTAAAAAAGTATTAACGGCAATTAAACTTAGAAAGTTGAATACTAAATAAGGATTTTATACTTACAAGATGAAAATAATATGTATTGGTCGAAATTATGCTGACCATATTTCTGAACTAAATAATGAAAAGCCAGAAGAACCAGTAATTTTTATGAAGGCAGATTCTTCTGTTTTATTAAAGAAGTTTCCATTTGTTATTCCTGAGTTTACTAATGACGTGCATCATGAAGTGGAGTTATTGGTAAAAATAAATAAAGTAGGTAAATATATTGATAAAAAATTTGCTCATAAATACTATGATGAAATAGGTTTGGGAATCGATTTTACAGCAAGAGATTTACAAAGTAAGTTAAAAGAAAAGGGTTTGCCGTGGGAAAAAGCAAAGGCTTTTGACGGCTCAGCGGTAATTAGTGACTTTTTACCGAAAAATAATTTTTCTTCATTAGAAAGTATTAACTTTGAGTTAAGAAAAAATAATGAAGTTGCTCAAAAAGGCAACTCTAATTTGATGTTGTGGAATATTGACGAACTTATCTCTTATGTTTCACAATTTTTTACACTTAAAAAAGGAGATATTATTTTTACAGGAACCCCAAAAGGTGTTGCTAAAGTCGCACCAGGCGACTTGCTTGAAGGTTATTTAGAAGGAAAACAAATGTTCAAAATAAATGTAAAATAACATGGCACTACAGTATAATTTATCTAAAGTATATGAGATTTCAGAAAATGATACTGATTTTGCGCATCAAATTGTTAATCTTTTTCTTTCTGAAGTTCCTGATGAAATAGCATCTATTAGAATGGGTGTAGAAGAAAAAGATTATACAAGAGTTTATACCGCAGCTCATAAGATTAAACCATCACTTGACTTATTAGGAATGGATATTGCTTATGAAGAAAATCTTCAAATTATGTCTTGGGCTAAATCCCAAGGAAAACGAAAAGAAATAATTGAAGTTTTCAAGTCTTTAAAAGATAGGGTTGATTTATCTGTTAAAGAAATAAAAAAAGACTTTAAAATTCTCACTTAAAATTTATGACTGCCTCAATTGTAACTATTGGTGACGAAATACTCATCGGTCAAATTATTGATACAAACTCTTCATATATTGCTAAAACGTTAGATAAAATTGGAATTGAAACAACAGAGATGCTTTCAATTTCAGATAATGAAGAGCATATACTTTCTACATTTGAAAAAGTACAAGGCAAGGTTGATTTAGTTATTATAACTGGTGGTCTAGGGCCAACAAAAGATGATATAACTAAAAAGACATTTTGTACTTATTTTGAAGATAAATTAGTTATTAATGATGAAGTATTATGTCATGTTACTAAGTTAATTGAAGGTATTTATAAAAGACCAATTTCTCAAATTAATAAAGATCAGGCTTTAGTGCCGTCAAAAGCTAAAGTACTGTTTAATAAAATGGGAACTGCTCCAGGAATGTGGATGGAGAAAGAAGGTACAATTTTTATATCATTGCCAGGAGTTCCCTATGAAATGAAATATCTTGTTGATGAAGAAATAATTCCAGCTTTAGTTGAAAAGTTTAAACGTCCATATATTTTACATAAAACAGTAATGACTTATGGAAAGGGAGAAAGTTTGCTCGCAGAAGAAATTGAGGACTGGGAAAATAATCTACCTTCTTTTGTTAAACTTGCCTATTTGCCAAGTCCAGGAAGAGTAAGGTTGCGTTTAACCGCAAGAGGTAAAAATGAGCAAATTTTAAAAGAAGCTATTGAAATTGAAGTTGATAAACTTCAAAAATTAATACCTAATGATATTATAGGACTTGATGACAATGAACCTATAGAACAAGTTGTTGGTAATTTGCTTAATGATAAAAAACTAACGTTATGTGCAGCTGAAAGTTGTACAGGAGGAAAAATTGCTCAATTAATAACTTCAATTTCTGGGGCATCAAATTATTTTAAAGGAAGTATGGTTACTTATGCTACAGAAACTAAAATTAATTTATTAGGAATTAGTCCAGATTTAATCGAAAAACATTCTGTAGTAAGTAAGGAAGTTGTTAAGGAAATGGCGCTGTCTGTTCAACGTATTTTAAAGACAGATTTTGCAATTGCAACTACTGGAAATGCAGGCCCTTTAAAAGGAGATTCAGCTGCCGAAGTAGGTACTGTTTTTATTTCAGTAGTTACTCCAAATCAAGTAATTGTCGAAGAGTTTAATTTTGGACAACCAAGAGAAAAAGTAATAGATAGAACAGTAAATAAAGCTTTAGAGATTTTATATAAAGAAATTTTAAAAAATTAATTGAAGATAGTTGTTTGATATTATAAAATTTTGTTTCTTTGCACCCTGATTTTGAATAACGATATAAAGATTATAAATAATGTCAAGAGTTTGTGAACTTACAGGTAAAAGAGCAATGGTAGGAAACAATGTTTCTCACGCTATGAATAAAACTAAGAGAAAATTCTCAGTTAATTTAGTTAAGAAACGTTTCTACATTCCAGAAGAAGATAGATGGGTTACTTTAAAAATATCTACTGCTGCGTTAAAAACAATTAATAAACTTGGTATTGCTGCTGTTTTAAAGAAAGCAAAAGCAGATGGATTTGTAAAATAATTCGATAACCAATAATAATATATAAAATGGCAAAGAAAGGTAATAGAATTCAGGTTATATTAGAATGTACTGAGCACAAAGCTTCTGGCGTAGCTGGAACATCTCGTTATATCACTACAAAAAATAAAAAAAATACTCCAGATAGATTAGAGATTAAAAAGTTTAATCCTGTTTTAAAAAGAGTAACAGTTCATAAAGAAATTAAATAATTAAGTCATGGCAAAGAAAACCGTAGCAACTTTACAAACATCTTCTAAAAGATTAACAAAAGCTATAAAAATGGTTAAGTCTCCAAAAACGGGTGCTTATACATTTGTTGAATCAGTTATGGCTCCTGAATTAGTAGATGATTTCTTAAATAAGAAATAATTTGTAAATACAATATATAGAAAAGCTGCTTTCGTTTGAAAGTAGCTTTTTTATTTTTACATTTGTTTATAATTACAACGAAAAATGAGTTTCTTTAAAAAAATATTTTCTTCAGATAAAAAAGATCTTAATCTTAGTGAACAAGAGAAGGAATCTCTTAACAAAGGATTAGAAAAAACTAAGACAACTTTTTTTTCTAAACTTTCTAAAGCTGTTGCTGGAAAAACAAAGGTCGATGATGACGTATTGGATAATCTTGAAGAAATATTAGTTTCTTCAGATGTTGGAGTTTCTACAACCTTAAAAATTATTGAAAGAATTGAGAAGAGAGTTGCAGCTGATAAATATCTTGGAACAAGTGAGCTAAATC
>JBEDTP010000061.1:0-4685 GCA_040119075.1 Flavobacterium sp. | reverse complement strand
TTGTATTATGAGTAATATTTGTCATCAAAGTGTTGATACACAATGTAGGACTTGATGATGCAGCACTTACTGTATTATTTGCTGTAACTGTAATTGTACCATTAAGAGACATATTTGGAGTACAACCAACAGTAGTAACAGTATAATTAAACGTTCCAGATCCACTAGGAGTTCCTGAAATAGTTACATTATTACCCACCACAGAAGCAGTTACTCCAGCTGGTAAGCCTGTTACATTCACACTTGTAGCACTACCTCCAAAACTATAAGTTATATTATTTATTGCGGTTCCTAAACAAAGAGTTTGATTAGTTGTAGGCGCAGCAGATGTTAAGTTTAAACTACAAGGACAAGTTACATTTACAACAACATTTCTGTTATACTGACATCCATATTCATCAGTTACAGTAAAAGTATAAGTAAATGACCCTGCTGTGGGAAACGGCCCAATATTAATATCATTTGATAATTCATTACCTACGCAAGGCCCAGGTGCTGGGCATGAAGGCCCTGGATTATTAACCACTACACTTGTTGTTGTCTGTGCTGGTACAGCTGGACCCGCACCAGTATGAGTCCAATTAGCCGTAACTAAATCTGGTGTTTCTGATAATAAATTTGCATAACAAGCTTGAGGAAATGTTAATGACCAATTAGACAAAACTCCATCATCAGAACTAATGTTATCAGTTACTCTCAAAGTCCACACCCCATTTAAAGAAGCGCCGTTTAAGGATGTAAAAGGATTAGTAGATGTATATGTTTGTGGAATATAATATGATCCTCCCGTTTCACACACTCCTGTGTAAGCACAAGTTCCATTTACTGTAGGTGGAGCAGCGGTAGTACTACCAATAGCTGTCCAAGATGCCCCACCTGTATTAACTACTGAATATGTTGCAGGGCATCCAGCAACACCATTTGTAGCACCATTTGAACAAGCCCCAAAATGTCCTGGAGCTAATGGAGCATGTTGATCAAAAAGTAAAACTGATTGTCCAGACGGTGAAATTAATTCAATATCTAAATCTCCTGTATATGAATGCTCCATATCAAAAGTTACAGTTGGATAACATCCTGCTGTCATTGTAGCGCCTGGAGGAAATAAACCAGAAAAATCTAATGTAGAATTATAACTAGAACCTGAACCGTCAGGTAAATTAATTGGTCCAGAAATTACTGCGGGTGTTGACTGAACAATAGTCTGCGACAATGCTTGCCCATCCAATGTAACTGAATTTCCGCATGTTACCGCAACAGGGGTGCCAGATGTACCTGTAAAAAGAGGTGCTGGCATTACGCGAACTGTCCTCGTGACGGAGTTAGAACTTAGACATCCTAAAGGATCAGTCGAATAATTATTATTCCTAACTCTCAATCTAACTAAGTATAAACCTCCAGTAGCAGGAAAAGTATGATTTGTTGTTGGTGTAGCAGTAATACTTGATGTCCCATCTCCCCAGTCCCATTCAAATCTAACTAAAGAACCACTTGGAGTTGTTGAATTTGAAGCATCAAAAGCAACAGTCGTAGAACCTGGGTTTAAAGAATTTGACGAACAAATATTTACATTTGATGTGTTAACTAAAGCAGCCGTAGGAGGTGTACATGGAGTTACACAAGAGATAGTTGCTGTCCAACCTGAGCGTTGTACAGTACCATCTGAAGTAAACCTAAAAGAGACACAACCATCAGGACTAATTGAAGTTATTACAAAAGCTCCTAAAGTACCGCAAAATCTATCTGCCTGAGTTCCAGCAGCGCCAGCAGCATTTGCATGCCATAAATCTAAATAGTCATAACAAGTTGTCCCGATTGATTCTGTATCAAAAGTCGTAAATGATATTCTAATTTTATCTGTAGGTACAGTAGGGCAAAAAGTTATAGTACTGCTTTGAGAAGCAGCATAATTTCCAGCTCCACCACCATCTCTATATGTTCCTGAACAAGTTGTAATGGTACCATTTGCACCATTTGCCATATTGTATGTTTGACTATATATTGAAAAATCAAATAATAAAATAAAACCTAAAACTAGTAAGTAAATTTTCTTCATGTTAATTTTATTATTTTATAGTTAATAGTTTGCTTTTTAAATCTTGATCAAAAACATAGATATACCATAATTCATTAAGAGTATAAATTTGTTTTACTTTATTTGACAAACTATCAAAAAAAGAAATACCCTTCATATAATAACTATAATATTCAGGGTCAATTTTTTTAAATTCATCTAATTCATTCGTTGGAATATTTTTTACAACTAACAAATCTGATTCTGAAAAATTATGAGAAGATGTACTTCCATCTAATTTATAAGATAAATCAAAAAATTTCATTTTTTGTTTCAATACACACCCAGGCGGGAGGTTATATTTAGAAGAAATAGAATCTTGAGCCTTAACAAAATTAAAGCTTAGAAAAGCAATAAAAATCAGCAGGGTAGTTTTTTTCATAATTTAACAGTTTTAATAGATTTTCGATGGAAATTTATATTTTTTTTAACAAAATGGCAAATTTATTTCATAATTTTTTTTTCAAAAAAAACGACAAAGAACAACTGTCTTATATAATGTCAGCATTCATCTATATTTTTAAGAAAAAAATCTATAAAAAAAATGTAACGAATTAATAAAACATATAACTAATTCTTATATTTACTTTTTACTTTATAAACATTATGAAAAAAATTTTAGTTCCTATTTCTGTTTTATGCCTTTTGGCTTCAAGTTGTTCAACAACAAAAAACACGCAAGTAAAAACGGCAGATATTTCAAAGTACATGAATTCAATTACTGCTAATGAGCTGAGTGACCATCTATACATTGTTGCTTCTGACGCAATGGAAGGAAGAGACACAGGTACTAAAGGCCAAAAAGAAGCGGGAAAGTATTTAATTGAACAATACACTAAAAATGGAATTTCATTTCCTACAGGTGCAGAAAATTGGTATCAAAAAGTTCCATCTGAATTTATGGCAAAAGGGTTTTCTCCAAAATTACCAGATTCAGAAAATATTTGGGCTTTTATAAAAGGAAGTGAAAAGCCTGAAGAAATTGTAGTTATCTCAGCTCATTATGATCATGTTGGGATGAAAAATGGCGAAGTATACAATGGAGCTGACGATGATGGATCTGGGACAGTAGCTCTTTTAGAAATTGCAGAAGCTTTTAAAATGGCTCAAAAAGATGGTCACGGACCTAAAAGATCAATCTTATTTTTACATGTAACTGGTGAAGAACATGGTTTACATGGATCAAGATATTATGCTGAAAACCCATTATTCCCTTTAAAAAACACTGTCGTTGATATTAATATAGATATGGTAGGAAGAAGAGATTTTTTACATCCTGAAACTAACAATTATATTTATGTAATTGGTTCCGATAGATTAAGTAGTGAATTACACACTATTAACGAAGAAATGAATACTAAATACACTCATCTTGAATTAGACTACAAATACAACGACCGAAATGATCCTGAACGTATTTATTACCGTTCTGACCATTATAACTTTGCAAAAAAAGGAGTTCCTGCAATTTTCTTTTTTAATGGAATTCATGAAGACTACCACAAAGCAACTGATACGCCAGATAAAATTGAATATGATGCTTTGGCAAAAAGAGCACAACTTGCCTTCACTTTAGCATGGGAAATTGCAAATAGACCGGAAAAAATTAAAGTAGATAGAGACGGTAAATAATTTTCAATCTCAATGTGAAAAATAAAAAAAACTCCTGAAAATTTTCAGGAGTTTTTTTTATAAATATTAAAAATTGGTACTAAAAAACAAACATTGCTCTCTCTCCCATTAATTCATTAACTTCATCAGCAACTTGCTCTAAAACAGTTTCATCAGTATGATTCATGATTACTTTATCTATTAAAGCAACAATAGTTTCCATATCAACTTCAACTAAACCTCTAGTAGTAACAGCAGGTGTTCCAACTCTAATACCTGAAGTTACAAATGGCGATTTATCATCAAAAGGAACCATATTCTTATTCACAGTAATTTCAGCTTTTACTAAAGCGTTTTCAGCTTCTTTCCCAGTAATGTTTTTATTTCTTAAATCAATAAGCATCATATGATTATCAGTACCTCCAGAAATAATGTCATAACCTCTTTTTACAAATGCCTCAGCCATAGCTTTTGCATTTTTTTGAGTTTGTAATGTATATCTAAAGAATTCATCAGTTAAAGCCTCTCCAAATGCAACTGCTTTTGCTGCAATAATATGCATTAATGGGCCTCCTTGATTACCAGGAAAAACAGACATGTCTAACACATGTGACATCATTCTAATATCTCCTTTCGGTGTTTTTAAACCCCAAGGATTTTCAAAATCTTTACCCATCATTATCATCCCTCCTCTTGGACCTCTTAAAGTCTTATGAGTAGTAGTTGTTACGATATGACAATGAGGGATTGGATCAGATAACAATCCTTTCGCAATCATTCCGGCTGGATGTGAAATATCTGCTAATAATAAAGCCCCAACACTATCTGCAATTTCTCTAAAACGAGCAAAATTCATATCTCTTGAATAAGCCGAAGCTCCTGCAATTATCATTTTTGGCTTTTCAGCTAGAGCAATTTCTTGAATTTTATCATAATTTAAAACACCTGTCTCTTTATCTACCCCATAAAAACTTGGTGTATATAATTTCCCTGAAAAATT
>JBEDTP010000060.1:0-6032 GCA_040119075.1 Flavobacterium sp. | reverse complement strand
ACCTGATATGATTGAAACAGTTGCAAAAGCTGGAATTGCTGTTGGTGTTGATGGTTTATTTATTGAAACCCATTTTGATCCTGCAAATGCAAAAAGTGATGGTGCAAATATGTTACACTTAGATTACTTTGAAGGACTAATGACAAAATTAGTTGCCATTCGTAAAACAATAAATCAATTTTAATTTTTTTTATACTAAAATGAGACATCCATTTTTAATGGTTGTACTAACTTTTTGTGTGTTTTCACAGTACACCTTTTCACAAGAAATTGTAGAAAATCCTGAAAAATACACTGCTCATAATAAAGGCAAATTTTACGTTTTTTGGGGAGGAAATAGAGAAAGTTTCTCAAAATCAGACATTCGATTTAAAGGAGCTGATTACGATTTCACCTTGTATAATGTAGAAGCTCATGATAAACCAAAAGGTTGGCATGTAGATTACATTAATCCTGCTAGAATGACTATTCCACAAACCAATTTAAGAATTGGTTATTTTATAAACGACCATTATAATATTTCTATTGGTTTTGACCACATGAAATATGTAATGTATAACGATCAAAGAGTAGATTATTCTGGTTATTATCCAAATGCTGGCACGTATAATGAAAATCCAACAGCTGATGAGCTTACTTTAACAGAAGACTTTCTATTATTTGAACATACTGATGGTTTGAATTATGTAAATACTGAGTTTTGTAGAGTTGATGATATTTCAAATTGGTTTGGTTTGCCTGATATTGATAAATTTCAAATCAATGCTACTGAAGGTATAGGAGCTGGATTTTTATTTCCAAAAACAAATACAACATTATTAGGTAAAGATAGATATGACGAATTTCATGTAGCCGGATATGGAATCTCTGCAAAAGCAGGTTTAAACTTTACTTTTTTCAAATACTTCTTTATTCAAGCAGAACTAAAAGGTGGATATATTGAAATGAATGACATAAGAACCACTCAAAGCAGTGCAGACAGTGCAGAACAAAACTTTTGGTTTTTACAACGTATCATAACAGTAGGAGGAATTTTTAGATTGTAACTTTTACAAAGGTTAAAAATAGCATACGAGTCAGGTTTTAAAACTTGACTCTTTTTATTTATACAAATTATTTATACAAAGACTTCGCTTCAGTAATTACTCCTCTCAAAACTTCGTTATCTATTTCTTCTAAACCAAAATATCGTAATGATTTTACCGTATTTCTATTTTCTCCAATTAATTCACATTGGTAATTTTTAAGCTGATATCCTTTTGCAAAACCAATATCTACAAAACCCTTTTTATGATTTGGCGCTAAATAACAAAAAGGTTTTTTATTAAAATAAAAATATGGAATCCCCCATTTTAGTAATAATAACGAATTAGGTAACTCCTGCTCTACTACACTAATTATATGTAATAAAATAGTTCTATATTTATCTGGTTGGTTAATAATATAATCTTCAGCTAATTTCATTTTATAAAAATAATTAAAAAAATAGTTGCTAAAATTATTTTTTATACTTTACTTTGTATTTCAAAGTACTTTTATATGGCAGCAAGTAAATATTTAAAAGATATACAAGACATCAAAGAAATGATGAGTAAGTCAACTCAATTTATCTCTTTAAGTGGTTTATCTGGAGTTTTAGCAGGCATTTACGCACTATTAGGAGCTGTATATGTAAACTTTCTTATAAATACACATCAATATACTTATATTACATTAGAAAGTAAAACATTCAAACTAATTGTATTAACAGCTTTTATTGTATTACTTTTTTCTGTTGGAACTGCATATTATTTAACCGTAAAAAAAGCAAGTAAATTAGGAGAAAACGTTTGGAACTCAGCTTCAAAACGTGTGCTTATAAATTTTGCTATTCCTTTAATAACCGGAGGAATATTTTCAATTCTGTTAATTCGTCAAGGACACTATGGGTTAATAGCTCCAATAACATTACTCTTTTATGGTTTAGCTTGTTTAAATGCTAGTAAATATACTTTAAGAGATGTTCGCTATTTAGGAATAACACAAATTATTTTAGGATTATTAGCTGTTGAGTTTTCTGGCTACGGACTTTGGTTTTGGGTTTTAGGCTTTGGTATAGCGCATATTTTATATGGAAGCATCATGTATTATAAATATGATAGAAAGTAAGATGAAAAAAACAACATTTATTATTATTTCTTCTATCGCAATTATAGCTTTTATAAGTGCAAAATATATTTCAGATCAAGTAGAAACTTCTTTTAAAATTTTAAATCAAAGACTTCAAAAAACCTATAAAAATGGTGATATTGTATTTCAAACTTCTAAATCAGAACAATCCGAAGCTATAAAAATAGCAACTCAATCAAAATATTCACATTGTGGAATTATTTATATTGTAGATGGAAAAACATATGTGTATGAAGCAGTACAACCTGTAAAAATGACTCTTTTAAAGGACTGGATAACAAATGGAAAAGACAATAAGTATGTCGTGAAGCGTTTAAAAAATGAAAAGAAGATACTAACTGAATCTATTCTAAAAAAAATGAAAGTTTCAGGGAAAAAATTTGAGAATAAAAACTATGATTTATATTTTGAATGGTCAGATGAAAAAATATATTGTTCAGAATTAGTGTGGAAAATATACAAAGAAGGAGCCAATATTGAATTATGTAAACCTAAAAAATTAAAAGAGTTTAATTTAGAACATCCTAAGGTTCAAAAAATAATGAAGCAGCGATACGGAAGTAAAATTCCTTATGATGAAAAAGTTATTGCTCCATCTCAATTATATGAATCAAATTTATTGGAAACAATATTTGAAAATTATTAATAAAACAAACTAGTTTGTGAAAAACATCATTCAAAATATAAACAAAGCATTTGATCATCGTATCCGTTTGGGTATCATGTCGGTTTTGATGGTGAATGAAAGTGCCGATTTCTCTACCTTAAAAGAACTACTTGGTGTTACCGATGGTAATTTAGCCAGTCATGCAAAAGCATTAGAAAGTGAAGCTTATATTATTGTAGAAAAACAATTCATTGGACGAAAACCCAACACAAGTTATATTGCAACAAAAGAAGGAAAAAAAGCCTTTCAAGATCATATTGATGCCCTTGAAAAATTAATATCGAATACATAAAACTATTTTTTTACCCATTTACTTTGAAATTCAAAGTACTTTTAATATAAAATAATTATGGAAAGAGACAAACAACTAGAACTTATCGAACAAAACATTATTCCAATTATATCATTTGCAGTAGGCGCTTCTTTACTATTACTCTTTGCAAGCACAAAATACGAACCGCTATTATATATTGGACTTTTATATGTTTCTGGTGCTTTATTAGTTAATACAGTTTATCTTTTTTACTTAATTCTTCAACTTGTAAAAAATTGGAATAACAACTACGAAATATTTATTCGCATTAGTATAACTCTTAGCAATGTCCCTATTGCAATTTTATTTACATACATCGTAATCAATCATTTATTATAAAATCTCTAAAAACAAAAACAATGGAAAATCAATCAGAAAAACCAATGACTACAAAGTCCAACTTCTTTCAATCGAACACAGCCAAAATGATTATGGTCGGAGCACTTACACTCTTTTTACTTATTCCTTTAGCTCTAGTACAAGATTTAATTAGCGAACGTTCGCAAAGAAAAACTGAAGTCATTGCAGAAGTAACCAACTCATGGGGAGAAGACATTAATTTTTACGGACCCATTTTAAAAGTTCCGTATAAAGAAGAAACCGAAACAACTTATATTGACAGTAAAACCAAACAAACAAGTGTTCAAAAAACAACTTCCATAAATTATGCCTACTTCTTTCCAGAAGTATTACAAAACAAAACAAAAGTCGAAAAGGTAAGTGATATCAAAAGAAGCTTATACAATCCAATAGTATTCAAAGCAGATATGGCTTTTAACGGAAGTTTTGAAAACTTAAACTTTGACAAATTAGGCATAAAAAAAGAAAATATCGTTTGGGATAAAGTTTCAGTAATCATCAAAACAACTAATTTAAAAAGCATTAAAAGTGATTTAAAGATAAATGTAAACGGCACTAATTACAGCATGGAATCGAAAACCGATGAAGGCGATAATACATTTGGAACACTTGAAACAAGTGCTTTTACAATTGCAAATGATTCTAAAATTGACTTCAACTTCAATATGAAATTTAACGGAAGTAACAGCGTTCAGTTTATTCCCATTGGAAAAACAACTTCAACTTCTTTAGATGCCAACTGGAATTCACCAAGTTTCATTGGAAATTTTGCTCCAAATGATACTACGAAGGCTATTTCAAAAGAGGCTTTTCATGCCGATTGGAAAATACTACATATAAACAGAGCATTTGCTCAGCAACATACTGGAATAATTCCGCATTTAAAATCGTATGCATACGGAGTAAAATTAATTGAAACTGTCGACCAATATCAACAAAACGAGCGTGCTTCAAAATACGGATTTTTAGTAATTGGACTAACTTTTTTAATCTTCTTCTTAATTCAAACCATCAGTAAAATTGGTATTCATATTTTTCAATACACTATGATTGGTTTGGCGTTAATTATGTTTTACACCTTATTAATTTCCATAACCGAACATTCAAGTTTTACAATTGCATATATCATTGCGGCCTGTTCTGTTATTATCATGCTCATCCTCTACTCTATTTCGGTATTAAAAAACAAGAAATTCCCTTTATTCATAGGCGCAGCCTTGACCGTTTTATACAGTTTTATCTTTGTAATCATACAATTAGAAAACTACGCTTTATTGGTTGGTAGCGTTGGATTATTCTTAATATTAGGAAGTGTAATGTACTTTTCTAGAAAAATAGATTGGGGAAATAATTAGAAGCGAATGTTAAGGCATATTTGCAAACGCAATTCCTGCTTTCGCTTTTAGTTTTCCGCTGCGCTGCAAAGCTATCAGCTCTATCAGGGCTATAAAAAAACCTGTCCGAATTATTTTGGACAGGTTTTCTATTATCTCGCAGCGAAGCGATCTTTCTTCTAAATTCTTATTCTTTCCCGTCTACAAAGTCTTGTAAGTAAGCAAAACGTGGTGTTAGTTTTCCATTCTCAGTCATTTTAGCTCTTGCTAAAACGCCGTCTTTATCATTATTAAAAAAAGCAGGGATAACGCGTTCTAAAAATACTTCACCAAAACCATCACTTGCATCTTTTGGGAGTTCGCAAGGCAAATTATCAACTGCCATTACCACAATTGCCGATGGATGTGTATATGATACTTCTTTATGCTCACTTGGTAAATAACCATAAATCGGATCAGCAATAGTACTTGGTTTAATTGTACAAGCAACAGGCCCATCAATATCACAAGAAACATCTGCAACTACTTTTAGTTTGCATTTTGGAGAACGCAACATTTCTTTCGACAAGATAATTGGTGCATTATTCCCATAAAAATGTCCAGCAATAAACATATCTGAAACATCAGAGAAACGTTCAAAATCAGAAACGTATTCTTTTGGATTATTATAAAAATCTTCTTTAGTAGAAGTCTGTCCATCTTTTCTTTTGTTATAATCTAAAACATCAATAAATGTATAAACAGGCTCTGCAAATGTTTTAGTTAAATAGTTATCAATCGAAACTTCTTTAATTTTCATTGCGTCAAGCATTTCCTTTGCTCCAAAAGCAACTTTACCTCTACCTGTTAAAACTATTTTAATATTAGGTAATTGGTTTCTTTTTAATCGCTCAATCAATGATTTTTGATCTGGTAATACTTCGGCTTTAGCTAAATTAAACAATTCATACTTTAAACCAAATGCTCTAATACCATTATAAGCTCCAACAATTCCAGCATAACGACCAAAACCAATTAACCTTCTATTCTTTTCATCAACTATAGTTTCGTGATCGTATAACTCAATATTTTTTTCTAAAATAGTTCTTAATAAATCTCTATTATAAGGCTGCTTCTTTATAGTATGTGAAAAGAAAAAGTATTTCTTATTAGGAATAAGTGCTTCTTTAGGTACTTCTTTTACTCCAAT
>JBEDTP010000059.1:0-6053 GCA_040119075.1 Flavobacterium sp. | reverse complement strand
TGCATTGAATTTTACATCATACAATTCTTTTTTTAGAGTGTCTTTTTTAGCTATATCTTTCTTTGTTGATTTCTCATTACACGAAACAAAAAAGAGTAGGGTTAAGCAGGTAATTAATCGAATAAACATTAAGCGGGTTGGTTAATAAGGTTGATGTTTGGGTTAATTTTAGTTAGTTTTTGAACAAATTCTTCTCTGTTTTCGGGCGAAATATATATGTCATCGTAGTTGTTGTAAGTAATGATTAATCCAACGTGACTTAAGGCAGGTTTCCATATTACCGGAATGACAATACCTTTATGAAACTCAATTTTTCTTATAGAATGAATTGCAATTGTTCCCTTAAATGGGCCTGATTTCCAAAATAAATTTTTAGCATCTACTTTGTAGTGGGTTTCTAGAATAAGCCATGTTAAAAGCCCTAATACAATTGAGTTTATTCCTATTACAACGTAAAAAGCAGTTATGTCTTCACTCCATAGAACAGGAATAGTTGTTCCAATAACAATAACATAAACAATTGCCATTGTCCATTTGTTAAAAGTACTAAAAGCTGATTTGTAATGCGTCATTTTATAACTTCAATGCTTTTTTTGTTTTGTTAACCAACGCATCTTTATGTACCAAAACGGAAATGGCTTTTAAACGAATATAAGGGACACTCATGTATAAATAACCGCCATTGGCAACACGTTTTTCATCGGTTCCCCAAGAGTTTTTAATTTTATAATATACATTTCCTTTTTGGTCTTTAACCGTTCCTACAATGTGCATTAAATGATCGTCAGTAGTTGTAAAGTTTTCAAATTCCGCTTGACGGTATTCTGGAGTAACAGTCATCTCAGTAATAATTTCCGCTAAACCTGTTTTCTCATCTTCTTCTGTTTGAGGTACAAATGCAATTCCATATTTAGCAGAAAACGTCGCTTCTGAAACATCACAATCTAAAGCTAAAGAATATCCATTTGCTAAAGCATTATCAATATTGGCAATAAACTCATCTAAAGGAAGATTAAACATGCTTCCATTTGAAAAATTATCTGGAATATTTAAAACAAAAGAATTGTAATTAGGTTCATGCGTAAATGAAGTAATGGTCACATAGTTTTCTGGTTGAATCTTCATTGCTTCCATAAAGCTTTTTGGCGAATATTTTTTACCTTCAAAGGTGAATTCTGTTGGGTTTTGACCTAGATAAGTATTTAAAACCGACTCAATAGCCATTTTCCATTTTGGAGAAAGTTTTTTTCCAGGGTTTTCAACATAGGTTTTAACCATAGCTTCCAAAATTGCAACCATTTCTGCATGATTGTGTGTTTTTTCTTCTTCTGATAAACCTGTGTAAACTGAAACCGGAACTAAACCATATTCAGCAGCACTGTTTAAAACATCATGAGACAAACCACCTTCACTAAATTGTGCTTTGCCTTGACGCATGACATAATTTTCTGCTTTTTTAGGATAAGTATTTCGTACTTGATACATTTCTGATAAATCAACTTTTTTACCTGTTAATCGCGTAATTTCAGATTCTAAGAATGAAGAAGTTGAAAAACTCCAACATGTTCCAGTTCTTCCTTGTGAAATTACAGGTGTGTTTTCTAATTCTATAACTGATTGAAATTCATAATTTTGTGCATTAACAGAAAGTAATCCTGAAGCAAAAAGTAATCCTAAATATATTTTTTTCATGTGTCTATTTGTTTTGAAGATGCAATATAATGTAAAAAATGCTTTATTTTTACGAGAAATTTAGATTTAACAGGCTGAAGTTTAAATAATTTATAGAATTATATTTTTCAAACACATAGGCACATAGGCTTTTAATTTTTTTTGAATGTTTTATAGAAAAATTATTTTTACACATAGTCTATTGTTTGTTATGTTAAGTAAAACGTTTTTTCTAAATTAGAAAAATTCTATGAGTCTATGTGTTTACATATTTTATTGAGACTAAAGTAATTTAACATTATAATTATAATTTGAAATGAGTAAAATCAACTGGAAAACCGTAAAAGAATTCGAAGATATAACATATAAAAAGTGTGATGGTGTGGCACGTATTGCTTTCAATCGACCTGATGTGCGCAATGCATTTCGTCCGCATACTACAAAAGAATTAATTGAAGCTTTTTATGATGCGCAAGAAGATACTTCGATTGGAGTAGTTTTACTTTCAGCTGAAGGACCAAGTTCTAAAGACGGAATTTATTCTTTTTGTAGTGGAGGAGATCAAAGAGCACGTGGACATCAAGGTTATGTTGGTCAAGACGGTTACCATCGATTAAATATTTTAGAAGTACAACGAATGATTCGCTTTATGCCAAAAGCAGTTATTTGTGTAGTTCCAGGTTGGGCTGTTGGTGGCGGACATTCACTTCATGTAGTTTGTGATTTAACTTTAGCGAGTAAAGAACATGCTATTTTTAAACAAACAGATGCTGATGTTACCAGTTTTGATGGTGGTTATGGCTCTGCTTATTTGGCAAAAATGGTGGGACAAAAGAAAGCACGTGAAATTTTCTTTTTAGGAAGAAATTATTCAGCTCAAGAAGCTTACGAAATGGGAATGGTAAATGCAGTTATTCCACATGCTGAATTAGAAGATACGGCTTATGAATGGGCGCAAGAAATATTAGCAAAATCGCCAACATCTATAAAAATGCTAAAATTCGCCATGAATTTAACAGATGATGGAATGGTTGGTCAACAAGTTTTTGCTGGTGAAGCTACTCGCTTGGCATATATGACTGACGAAGCAAAAGAAGGTAGAGACGCATTTTTAGAAAAACGTAAACCAAACTTCGAAAAGAAATATTTACCTTAATCTATGGAAGAATTCACAAATAAAGAAATTTCAATTTCAGATTTACCACAATTTGAGACGGTTCAATTACAACCAATCCAACCTGCGTATTACAAAGTAATTCTAATCAATATTGGAATAGTATTTACGCTGTTAGGAATTGGATTAGGTGTTTTGTCTTTTTTTAAAAGCGATTTTTTCCCAGATAGAGTTTGGCTGCTGATTGGTGCAGGATATGTAATTATTTTAATTCTTAGCATTTTGTTTTCTAATTTAAGTTTCAAATATAGAGGCTTTGCTTTTCGCGAACACGATGCAATTTATAAATCGGGAGTAATTTCTCAAACTACAACTATCGTTCCATATAAAAGAATTCAGCACGTTGCTTTGCATCAAGGTTTGTTTTCTCGTTACTTTGGATTAGCTTCTTTAGAGTTGTTTACAGCTGGAGGAAGTTCAACTGATATAGAAATAAGCGGACTAACTTATGAAGAAGCGCAACGATATAAAATTTGGATTATTCAAAAAATTGATGCTTTAATTGAAGAATCAGAAGAAGAATTACCTACAAAATTAGACATTCAAGATGAAATTTGATTTTTCCATTCCTCAGCGACAATCTAAATTAGGAATACTTGTATTATTTGTTTTTACACTACAAAAAATAATACGTATTTCTATTGGTTTAGTTGTTGTTTTTGCCATGAATATGGAAAAGTTTTATGGTAAATTAATTTGGCTTGGAATTGCGATTTTCGTTGTTTCAGTTTTTGTAACGTTTATTCGTTATTACTATTTTACTTTTCAAATTGATTATAAATCAAAAGAATTAGTTATTCAAAAAGGATTTCTAAAAAAATCTAAAATCAGTATTCAATTGCATAAAATTCAGCAAATTAATCTGAATCAGAATTTATTGCATAAAGTATTTCAATTGTATGAAATTAATGTGGATACTGCCGGAAGTGGAAAAAAAGAAGTAGAAATTAAAGCGGTTTCAAGTTATATTGCCAATCAATTAAAAGAAACAATAGAGCGTTTAAACGAAACAGAAATAGCGGAAGTTTTAACTCATGAGGAATCAATTGCATCAACGGAAGCTAAATCAATAAAAATTGGCTTTTTTACATTGATAAAAACCGGAATTACTTCAAGATATGTAGAAACATTTGGTTGGTTGTTTTTAGTTTTAAATACACTTTGGGAAAACGGAAAACAAATTCATATTGAAGATAAAATCGATACTAACTCTATTGAAAATTATTTGAATTTTAATTCGGTATTGTTATCTGTCATTATTGGGTTTGTATTTATTTTTATATTGATTATTGCAATAAATTTGGTTCGAACAATTGTTCGTTATTTCGATTTTTCTATTACTAGAACCAAATATTCACTTTTACTTACTTACGGATTAATCACTACTAGAAACACTATAATTAATCCTATTAAAGTGCAACTGATTAAAATTTCTCAGAATTACTTTCAAGAGAAATTAGATATTCGAAATCTAAGAATTGAGCAAGCATCGAGCGAAGCAGATTCTAAAGAAAAAAAGAAAGATAGAATTGAAGTTCCAGGTTGTTCGGAAGTTGTGAAAAACCAAATTTTAGATTTCATTTACAATAAAGAAATTACAAATCAAGAAGTATATATTCCAAGTGTTCGAAAATTTTGGATTCGTTTTATTTTTATGATTGTTTTGCCAATTATAATTGTTCTTTCTTTAAACTCAGTCGCTCACTTTTTAATTTGGAGCAAGTTGTATTTGTTTACTTCATTGTATTTTGTTATTGGAACATTAAGTTGTTGGCGTTTATATAAAAACTATAAATTAATGGTTACGCCAGAATTTATAATGGTACAATCGGGTTTTTGGGATATTGATACTGCAATTATTGAACCTTATAAAATTCAAGCTATTAAAACCAATCAACTCTTTTGGCAAAAACGATTGAATATTGGAAGTGTATATTTGTACACTGCAGGTGGAACTATTTCTTTCACCACAGGTTTTTATAATCAAATTGCACAATTAAGTAATTCATGGTTGTATCAAGTAGAAACAAGCACAAAAAAATGGATGTAACATGGTAATAATTGCAAATTTAATAATTGTATTATTCGGACTGTTTATTGTTTTTTCAGGATTTTTAATGTTTTTTAAACCTGAAAAGGTTAGAGGGATTATTGCAAAAGCAGGAAGTACTTTCTTTATTAACTATGCTGAACTAATTAGTAGATTATTAATTGGTGTTTGTTTTATAATAAGTTCTAAAGAGGTTTTTTATGAGCTGTATTTTAAAGTTTTTGGTTATTTCTTAATTGGCTCTGCAATTGTTTTAATGTGCATTCCAATAAAAATACATCATGATTTTGCAAAAAATGCTTCTGAAAAATTAAAACCGATTTATTTGAAAATTTGCGCACCTTTTTCAATACTTTTCGGTTGTATTATTATTTACGTAATATGTTAACCCAAAACCTTTAACCCAATACCTAACACCTAAGATATATGAAACATTGGATTCAAGCTGCACGATTACGAACATTACCTTTATCGCTTTCAGGAATAATTGTAGGAAGCGCTTATGCCTATCATCAAGGATATTCTAATTGGAAAATAGTAGTTTTAGCATTACTTACAACTTTAGGGCTTCAAGTTTTATCTAATTATGCAAATGATTACGGAGATGGTGTAAAGGGAACTGATGACAATAGAATAGGAGAGAAGCGTTTAGTTGCTGCCGGAATTATTACTGCTCAACAAATGAAAAGAGCAGTTATTGTAACAGCAATTATCACTTTTGTAATTGCATTGGCATTAATTTATGTCGCGTTTGGAAAAGAAAATTTTGCATTGAGTTTAATTTTTATTTTGTTAGGAGTTGGTTCTATTGGAGCAGCAATTAAATATACTGTTGGAAATAACGCTTACGGTTACAGCGGTTTTGGCGATTTATTTGTATTTATTTTCTTCGGATTGGTTTCCGTAATGGGTTCCAATTTCTTATTTACCCATTTTGTAGATTGGAAACTACTTTTACCAGCTTGTTCAATAGGATTACTTAGTGTTGCTGTTTTAAACTTGAATAACATGCGAGATATTGAAAATGATAGAATTGCAGGCAAGAATACTTTGGTTGTCAAAATGGGATTAGAAATTGCAAAAAACTATCATCAATTATTATTAATTATTGCAGTAACTACTTTTTGTTTTTTTTTAATTATAACAAAAATTTCAACA
>JBEDTP010000058.1:0-6149 GCA_040119075.1 Flavobacterium sp. | reverse complement strand
CAACTGCAACACTTGCTGATTTTTCAGGAAGCAAAGTTGTTTTAAACATATTCCCAAGTATCGATACAGGAACATGTGCAACATCAGTTAGAACTTTTAATCAAAAAGCAAGTCAGTTAGAAAACACTAAAGTGTTATGTATTTCTCGCGATTTACCATTTGCTCAAAAACGATTTTGTGGTGCTGAAGGGTTAGAAAACGTAATTAATCTATCAGATTTTAATACCGGTAAGTTTGGTAAAGATTTTGGTTTAGAAATTACAGACGGACCATTAACTGGATTACATTCTAGAGTAGTTATTGTCTTAGACGAAAATGGAATTATAAAACATACTGAACAAGTTGGTGAAATTGCAGATGAACCAAATTATGAAGCTGCATTAAAAGCTTTATAAGTTATGAAATTTGAAAAAGACGAGCGCTTCTTATCAGGAAGAATGAAAAGTTTTAAATTCGCAATTTTAGGCGCATTTAAATTAGTAAATACAGAACATAGTGTTATTTCTCAAATCTCAATTGGAGTTTTAATTACAATTGCAGGATTTTATTTTGAAATTACTAAAACAGAGTGGTTATTTCAAACATTAGCAATAGGATTAGTTTTAAGTATTGAAGGTTTAAATACTGCTGTTGAAAAAATTGCAGATTTTATTCACCCAGACTACCATGAAAGAATTGGGTTTATAAAAGATATTGCAGCAGGAGCCGTTTTCTTTGCAGCTATGACAGCTATAATAATTGCAGTTATAATTTATATTCCTTATTTATCATAAAAAACTTATTTTTGTAAATGTAAATCAGTGCCTATTTCATGACCAAAAAGAGCAAAAAAGAATCTCAAAACAGCGATACAAGCAAAGTAAATCGTGTGCCAAAAAAATTATCTAGACAACAAAAATTCAGTATTGGAATTTTATTGTCTCTTATTGCTTTGGCATTACTTTTATCATTTATTTCATTCTTTTTAACAGGAAATAACGACCAAAGTCAGGTGCTTGAAGTTTTTGATAGAGATAGAAAAGTAGACAATTGGTTAGGTAAAATTGGTGCATATTTATCCGATTTATTCATTTATAAAGGATTTGGAGTTGGTTCATTTTTATTTGTTCGAATTTTATTTTTAGCAGGTGTTTATTTAATTCTGGATCTTTCATTATCTAAATTAAAGAAAACGCTTTTTTGGGATTTATATTTAATCATTATAATCTCCATTGGTTTTGGTTTCTTGTGGAATTATTTACCTGAATTAGGAGGAACAATAGGGTTTGAGATGAATTTATTCATTCAAGACTACATTGGTAAGATAGGAACTGCTTTAATACTTGTTTTTGGAGTTGTCCTTTTTTTAATTTTTAAAATAAAAATCTCCCCAGATAAAATTAAAGAAGCCTTTGAAAGACCAACTAATGAATTAAGCAATGAAATTGATCAAAAGGATTTACTTCAAGATTTAAGTTTTGAAGATAACTCTACTCCTTCTCCAGATATCGTAGCATCTACTGATATTAATGTAGGAGATGCCGACTTTATTATTAGAGAAGATGAAGAAGCAATTTCTAAAATTGAAATGAAACCAACTTCTTCATTCGAAATTAATAAAGAAGATTTAAAACCAACAATTTCTAATGCTTCTGAGTTAAGTTTAGAACCAAAAATAAAAGATGAAGAACCAGAAATTGAATCTTCAGACGACTTCGTTATTGAAAAAATTGAGGAAGAAGAGTCTCTAACTGAAAATCTTTCGGCTCGATTAGTGCAAGACTTTGGAGAATTCGACCCAACATTAGAATTATCAAACTATCAATTACCTCCTATTGAATTATTAAAAAATTATTCTGGCGGCGGAATAACAATAAATCAAGCTGAATTAGAAGAAAATAAAAACCGAATTGTAGATACACTAAAAAACTACAATATTGGTATCTCACAAATTAAAGCTACAGTTGGTCCTACTGTAACCCTATATGAAATTGTTCCCGATGCTGGAATTCGTATTTCTAAGATTAAAAACCTGGAAGACGATATTGCATTATCGCTTGCCGCTTTAGGAATTCGTATCATTGCTCCTATTCCTGGAAAAGGAACTATTGGTATTGAAGTTCCAAATAATAATCCAACTATGGTTTCGATGAAGAGTGTAATTTCTTCACCCAAATTCCAACAAGCTGAAATGGAACTTCCTGTTGCTATTGGTAAAACTATTTCAAATGAAACATTCGTCGTTGATTTAGCAAAAATGCCTCACCTTTTAATGGCTGGAGCAACTGGACAAGGAAAATCGGTTGGTTTAAATGCTATTTTAGCTTCATTACTTTATAAAAAACATCCAGCTGAAGTTAAGTTCGTTTTGGTTGACCCAAAGAAAGTAGAATTAACACTTTTCAACAAAATAGAACGTCATTATTTGGCTAAATTACCTGATACTGAAGAAGCCATTATTACTGACAACACAAAGGTAATCAATACTTTAAATTCATTATGTATTGAAATGGACAACCGTTATTCTTTATTAAAAGACGCAATGGTTAGAAACATCAAAGAATACAATGAAAAATTTAAAACTAGAAAATTAAATCCAGAAAACGGACATCGTTACTTACCATATATTGTTTTAGTTGTAGATGAGTTTGCTGATTTAATTATGACAGCTGGTAAAGAAGTAGAAACTCCTATTGCCCGTTTAGCGCAATTAGCAAGAGCAATTGGTATTCACTTAATTATAGCAACACAAAGACCATCTGTAAATGTAATTACTGGTATGATTAAAGCCAATTTCCCTGCCAGAATTGCCTTTAGAGTAATGTCAAAAATAGATTCAAGAACAATTTTAGATGCTGGCGGTGCTGATCAATTAATTGGTCGTGGAGATATGCTATATACCAATGGAAATGATATGGTTCGTGTACAATGTGCATTTATTGACACACCAGAAGTTGAAAAAGTTTGTGACTTTATTGGAGGACAAAAAGCATATCCTGATGCATACCTTTTACCTGAATATGTTGGTGAGGAAAGTGGCACGACTCTTGATATTAATATTTCCGAAAGAGACGCACTATTTAGAGAAGCCGCAGAAGTTATAGTAACTGCTCAACAAGGAAGTGCCTCTTTGATACAAAGAAAGCTAAAATTAGGTTACAATAGAGCTGGTAGAATTATAGATCAACTAGAAGCTGCAGGAATTGTAGGAGGATTTGAAGGAAGTAAAGCCCGTTCCGTTTTAATTCCTGATTTAGTAGCTCTTGAACAATTTTTAAATAACGAACAAAATAATAATTAAACGAAATGAATAATTTTTTCAAAGTATTTTTCCTATTAATAATTGGTTTTTCGACACAAGCACAAAATTCTGCTAAGGCTAAAAGCTTATTAGACGAAGTATCAGCTCAAATAAAAACATACGACAATATTGTAATTGATTTTAAGTATTCTCTAAGTAATCCTAAAGAAAATATTAACCAAGAAAGCAAGGGAAATGTTGCTCTTAAAGGAAATTTATATAATTTAAATTTTATGGGAGTAACTAAAATTTTTGATGGAAAAAAAGTATATACTATTGTACCTGAAGATGAAGAAATTACTATTTCTAAAGTTGATGACAGTGATGATAATGCTGTAACACCATCAAAAATGCTAACTTTTTTTACTTCAGGATATAAATACTCAATGGACATTCTTCAAAATGTAAAAGGAAGAAAAATACAATATGTAAAACTAATTCCAATCAGTTCAAAAGATCAACGAAAAGAAATTCTTATAGGTATTGATGTGCAAACAAAAAACATTTATAATCTTATTGAAACAGGTAAAAATGGCACAAGAACAACATTAACTGTTAATTCTTTTAAAACGAATCAACCTTTGTCAAAAAATCATTTTACCTTTACACAGTCAAAATATCCAAATTACTATATCAACAGATTAGACTAGAAGGTGAAAATTTTAGATAAGTATATTTTAAAATCTTACATGATTACATTTACTACGGTATTTGTAATTCTTTTTTTTATATTCATTTTACAGGGTGTTTGGCTTTTTATTGCTGATTTAGCTGGGAAAGATTTAGATTTCTTTACAGTTATAAAATTCTTGTCTTTTTATGCCCCTACAATTGTTCCACTAGTATTACCGCTTTCTGTATTATTAGCGGGAATTATGACTTTTGGAAGTTTTTCCGAAAATTATGAATTTGCTGCCATGAAGTCTGCAGGAATTTCTTTAAACAGAGCTATGCGAATGCTCTCATTGGCAATAGTTTTTTTAAGCTTAATAACTTTTGTTTTTGCGAATAATGTAATTCCTAATGCTCAATATCGATTTCTAAATCTTAGAAAAAATATTATCCAACAAAAACCAGCAATGGCAATTGCTGAAGGTCAATTTAATACTATAGGAAATATTAGTATTAAAGTTGATAGCAAATCTGGTGATAATGGTGAATTACTTGAAGGAGTAATTATGCATGTTAAAAACACCAATTATGGATTTGGAGCAAATACTGTGATAAAATCTAAAAAAGGCATTTTAGGGAGCTCAGAAAATTCAAATTTACTTCAGCTTACATTACTAGATGGAAATTATTATGAAAACATACAACCAAGTGATTTTGATGAACGAAAAAAACAACCTTTTGCAAAAAGTAGTTTTAAAAAGTATATCTTAAATATTGATTTATCAAAAATCAACAAAGTAGATGATAATCAAGACATAACCTCTGAAAAGATGTTAAATATAGGGGAATTGAAATACACAGTCGATTCATTACAAAATCAATACAACAAAGAAGTTATTTCGTTTTCTGAAAATATTGTAATTAGAAACGATAATGTTTTTAATTCAAAAAAAATACAAAATATCAACATTGAGAATAAAAAAATCACTGATATTTTAGGTATTATGACTCCACAAGAATCAAAAAAAATATTAGAACTTGCAAAAAACAACAGTATTAGTTCAGAGTTTAGCATTAATAATGGAAAAACAGATTTAGAATATAAAAAGAAAAACATAAATTCACATTGGATTGTAATTCATGAAAAGTTTATCATGGCTTATTCATGTTTATTAATGTTTTTTATTGGTGCCCCTCTTGGTGCAATAATTCGAAAAGGTGGATTAGGATTACCAATGGTTTTAGCGATTGTTATTTTTATTTTATATCATTTTTTAAACCTATTTGGAAAAAAACTAGCTGAAGAAAATGCAATCCCTGTATTTTTAGGTGTTTGGCTATCATCAATAATTTTAACTCCTTTAGCAATTTTGTTTACTTATAGAGCTACAAATGATATTGGAGTAATGATAAGTTTTGACTGGATAATAGATCCATTCAAAAAAATAGCATCAAAATTTAATAAACAAAACAACACACAATAATGTCTAACAAAATACAACTCAACACTATTGAAGAAGCCATTGAAGATATTCGTCAAGGCAAAGTTATTATAGTTGTTGATGATGAAGATAGAGAAAATGAAGGTGATTTTTTAGCTGCTGCAGAAAAGGTAACACCTGAAATGATTAATTTCATGGCAACTCATGGTCGTGGGCTTATTTGTACACCATTAACAGAATCTCGTTGTAAAGAACTTGATTTACATGCAATGGTTAGGAACAATACAGATCATATGGAAACAGCATTTACAGTTTCTGTAGACTTGAGAGGAAATGGTGTAACAACTGGAATTTCAGCCGCAGATAGAGCAAAAACGGTTCTATCATTAATTGATCCTGATACAAAACCATTTGATTTAGCTCGGCCAGGACACATTTTCCCACTTATAGCAAAACAAGGAGGTGTTTTAAGAAGAACAGGACATACTGAAGCTGCAATTGATTTTGCACGATTGGCAGGTTTTAAATCGGCTGGAGTTATTGTTGAAATCATGAACGAAGATGGAACAATGGCTCGCTTGCCTGAATTAGTTGAAGTTGCAAAAAAGTTCGATTTAAAACTAGTTTCAATTGAAGATTTAGTTGCTTATAGAATGCAACATGATAGTTTAATACAGAAAAAGGAAGACTTTGAAATTGAAACTCGCTTTGGAACTTTTCGTTTAAGAGCTTATTTACAAACTACAAATAAACAAGTGCATTTAGCACTTACAAAAGGAACTTGGAGTAACGGAGATTCTGTTTTAACTAGAATT
>JBEDTP010000057.1:0-6180 GCA_040119075.1 Flavobacterium sp. | reverse complement strand
TGCAACTGAAACATTCATTGAATCGATTTCACCTTGCATAGGAATAATGATGTTTTGTGTGCTAATATCTCTAAAAGTTTGCGAAACTCCAGTAGCCTCGGTCCCAACAACTAATGCAGTTGCAGATGTGTAATTTTCTTTATGATATTCGTTCGAATTTTGAAGTGTTGCACTGTAAATATTAATGTTTTTTTCTTTCAAGAAAGTAATGGCTTCATCAGTTGTACAAACAGCAATTTGATTGGTAAAAACACATCCCACACTTGAACGAATATTGTTAGGATTGTAGATATCGCTTTTTGGATTGGCAATTATTACCGCATCAATATTTGCCGCATCTGCAGTGCGAAGCATTGCGCCAATATTTCCAGGTTTTTCAATACTTTCTAAAACTAAAATTAATGGATTTTCTTTTAATTTTAAATCAGATAATTGTAACGATTTGCTTTTTGCAACTGCAATTATTCCTTCGGTTGAATCTCTGTAGGCAATTTTTTGATAAACGTCTTTTGAAATTTCAATCTTCTCTACTGCGCTCGAAGCGACAATATTGTTTAATTCTTTTTCAGAAATAATTTCGGGTAAAAATAAAACAGTTTCTAATTCGTAATTTCCTTTTAAAGCCAGTTCAATTTCACGTTTCCCTTCAATTAAAAAAGTTCCGGTTTGTTTACGGATTTTAGCTTTTTCTTGCAATTGAACAAGCGATTTAATAAAAGGATTTTGAGAGGATGAAATTTGTTTCATTTTTTTAAGCAGTAAAGTTTCAGAGCCACAAAGTTACAAAGTTTTTAAGATTATCTTAGGTACTTTGCAACTCTGAAACTTAGTTACTATTTATTCTCGTATTTTCCTTTATAACGTTCGTAAAGCTCAGTTTGATGACTTTCTAAACTGATCTCTCTACCGTCGATAAATGCTTTTGTTATTGTATTTGTTCGCATGTCTAAAGCATCTCCATTTGAAATGAATAGAGTAGCGCTTTTACCACTTTCTAACGAACCGTAATTTGCATCTATGCCTAGTATTTTAGCCGTATTTGAAGTAATTAATTTTAAGGCTTCCTCTTTAGTTAATCCCCAAGCAGCACAAGTACCAGCATAAAAAGGTAAATTACGTGCTTGCATACGTTCCATATCTCCAGAGTTTTCTAAACCTACCAAAATACCTTTCTCTACTAGAAGTTTGGCGTTTTTATAGGGTAAGTTTACATCTTCGTCTTCCAAAACTGGTAAATCATGTACACGTCTTAATAGCACAGAAATATTGTTTTCTTTTAATAAATCTGCTATTTTAAAAGCATAATAACCACCAACAATAGTCATGTTTTTAATGTTATTCTTTATTTTAAACAATACAGCGTCAATAATTTCCTTTTCTCCATTAGCATGAACGAAAAGTGTTTTTTCTCCAGAAATAATACCTTTCATTGCTTCATAAGGAATATCTCTTTTAGAATTAGTTGACTTTAAATAAGCAGAAGCGTTATTGAAAAACTCTTGAACTTCTTTAAGTTGTTCGTCATACTTTTTATTGAGTTCAATATTTCCTGGTTCAGCCCACCAACCCGATCTTGAATAACTTCTTGGCCAATTTAAATGAATTCCTCCATCTGTTTTTATAACTGCATCTTCCCAATTCCATGCATCTAACTGTACAACAGATGATGTACCTGAAATTCTTCCGCCTCTAGGCGTAATTTGAGCTACTAAAACACCATTTGGACGCATTGTTTCTACTAAAATAGATTCGGTGTTATAAGCGATTAAACTTCTTATATGTGGATTGAATTCTCCCATTTCGCTTTCATCATCAGAAGCTCTAACTGCATCAATTTCAACTAAACCTAAAGTTGCATTTGGTGCAATAAAACCTGGGTAAATATGTTTTCCAGAAGCATCAATAATTACATCGTGTTTTATTGGTTTCATTACCGTTGCATCGCCAATTGCTCCAATTTTTCCATCAATTATAGAAATTAAACTGTTTTCAATTACTTCACCATTTCCTAAATGTGCTTTTCCGCCCATAATAAGAATGCTTTTAGTTTGCTTTGAAGCAGGAGTTTGTTGGGCAAAAGCCAAACAACTCATTAATAATAAAAGAATATATTTTTTCATTTTTAATATTTTTATGTTGTTAAAAAATCAAATTTTAATTGTGTGCTTCCATTGTGTCGCAATGGTAATGTTTGATTTCTTTTTTAACAGGTGCTTGTGTTTTTAAGCCTTTGTTTTTAGCTTCTAACATAGCATTGATTAATTCGCTTCTTTGTTTTTGAATTGTGTTTAAATTTTCTTGTTCTTTATTTAGATCATAGAAAATAGTTCCTTCAATTATTGTTTTTTCTGCTTTTGCATAAATAGAAAGCGGATTGTCTGTCCATAATACAACATCAGCGTGTTTACCAACTTTAATACTTCCTACTTTGTCATCAACTTGTAAAATTTTAGCAGGATTTAATGTTACAAAATTCCAAGCTGTTTCTTCAGAAACATCTCCATACTTTACAGCTTTAGCCGCTTCTTGATTTAATCTTCTTGACATTTCAGCATCATCAGAATTAATAGAAACTAAAACCCCTTGACTGTTCATTAAGGCAGCATTATAAGGTATTGCATCGTTTACTTCATATTTGTAAGCCCACCAATCCGCAAATGTTGAACCAGCAACTCCGTGTTCTGCCATTTTATCTGCAAGTTTATAACCTTCTAAAATATGTGTAAATGTTTGAATTTTAAATCCGTACTTATCAGCAACTTTCATCAACATGTTAATTTCAGATTGCACGTAAGAGTGACAAGTAATAAACCTTTTCTTGTTTAAGATTTCACCTAAAACTTCCATTTCAATATCAAAACGAGGCATTATTTTATTTTTACCTTTTTTCGATTTGTACGCTTTCCATTCTTTTTCATATTCTAGAGCTCTTGTGAAGTAATCTTCATATACTTGTTCTACACCCATTCTAGATTGAGGAAAACGATTTCTTGCATAATCTCCCCAATTCGATTGTTTCACATTTTCACCTAAAGCAAACTTGATGTATTTTGGAGCGTCTTTCATAATCATTTCATCAGGTGCATAACCCCATTTTAATTTGATGAATGCAGCACGACCACCAATTGGATTTGCAGAACCGTGTAGTAAATTTGCAGAAGTAACTCCACCAGAAAGATTTCTATAGATATTAATATCATCTGAATTTACAACGTCTTCAATAGTAACTTCAGCAGATGAATTTTGGCCACCTTCATTAACTCCGTTAGAAATGGCAATGTGCGAATGTTCGTCAATGATTCCTGCAGTTAAATGTTTGTTTGTTCCGTCAATTTCAAGTGCATTTTTAGCAGAAAGGTTCTTTCCTATTTTTGCAATCTTTCCGTTTTCAATTAAAACATCTGTTTCGATTAAATTACCTTCTTTTTCACCTGTCCAAACTGTAGTGTTTTTTACTAAAATAGTTTGTTGTTTTGGTTTCTCGGTGTTTCCAAATGGTAAATTAGGATAAGTTATTGCTACCATTTCTGGTACTGATTTATCTTCTTTTTTATCATTTTGATCCTCTTTTACTTCTTCTTTTTTAGTTGCGATCCAAGAAGTTTCTTTTCCGTTCTCTAAAACAACTTTTCCTTGTAAAAGGTTATTTATTTTAGTCCCTGTAAAACGTAAATATTCTGTTTTTAAGGTATCTTTTGTTCGAACTACAATTGTTAACCAAGGTTCGTTGAACGATAATTTAGTTCCGTAGTTAATACTGTCTTTAGAAACTTTTCCTTCTAATTTTTCTAACTCTCCTTTAATGTTTAATTCGAAAGTTTCATTATTAAAAACTAAATCATATTCACCTCTAATATCCTCATTATCCATTTTATTAATTACCGAGCGATTTCCTTGTACCCAGTTTTCATGAATGGTTGCATCATCTTCAAAAATGTCTTTTGAAGTAATAATGAAATTAGCCAGTTTTCCTTTTCCTAAACTTCCAATTAAGTTTGATTGTTTAATTAATTTTGCTGGAGTTTCTGTTAGTGCAGCAATTGCTTTTTCTTTTGGGAAACCAAATAAAACCGCTTTTCTTAAGTTGGAAAGAAAATCTTCAGGTTTTTTATTATCTGAAGCTGTTAGTACAAAATTTATATTATTTTCTGATAATATCTTTAAGTTGAATGGTGCTTGATTCCAAAATTTCATGTCACTAACACTTACTTGTTGTGCTAAGTATGGATCCGAAACATCATAAGCATCTGGAAAATCTAATGGAATTATATAAGTTGCGCCTGTTTTTTTAATTTCTTCTAATCGTTCGAATTCATTCCCACTTCCTTTAATTAGGTAATTTACTCCAAATTCTTTACCAATTTTAGCAGCTCTCAAACTACTCAGTTTATCATTTGCTTCAAAAATTTGTAATAAATTTTTATTTGCATTAAAGCTTTCTAATGACAAATCTTTAGTTGTAGAAAGCCCTTTGCTATACCAATCAGCATCATGATATACTTGTCTAATTAAAGCCATTCCGCCCATTAATGAAGAAGGGTATGATTGTTTAGTAAACTTACTTCGTTTAAAAGTAAAATGTTGTGAAGTTTTTGTGTTTAAAATACGTGTTGCATTGTTAGCATTATCATTTAAAGTCCATAATAACCCTGTTCCTGCAATAATACCATCATTATGGTGACTTAATATTGTTCCAAATCCTATTTTTCTTAACGATTCTGCAGCTTTTGAATCGTAGTTTGTGTTTTCAAAGGCATTGTACTCAGGCTTAACATGATCATTCCAATAATAACCATCTCTTGAAGAATCGTATTGTGGAGTAAAGTTTCCACTTGGTCTTTGAGCTGGTTTTTGAATACCAAATTCACTAAATAAATCAATGAAAGATGGATAAATTGTTTTCCCTGTGGCATCAACGATTACTGCATTTTTAGGAATCGTAACATTTGTTCCTACATCAACAATTTTATCTTCCTTGATTAATAAAGTTGCATTCTCAATCTTGTTTGTTGAAGAAATATAAATTGTTGCATTTGTAATCGCAGTATAATTTTTAAATGTCTGTTTTACACCGTCATTTTTAGGAAAATAATCTTGCGCTTGTATACTTATACTGAAACAAATTAAAAGTAGGATTTTGTAAAATCTCATATTTAGTAGCTTAAATTTGCGCTAAATATAGTGATTAATCTAAATAAAGGATTTGAAAAATAATTATGTAGGTAAAATTTAACAATTGTTCCTAAAAATGTATTTTAAGCTTAGTATTGAAATAAAATTTAACGGGAATTCTAAAACGACATGTGCTAGACTTAAAATATATAACCATTTTAGGCCTAAATTATAGTCGTAAAAATACAGTACCATGGACATAATCCATAGAACTATAATAATTATTATTTTAAACAATGAAGTGTTGTGCCATTGAATAATTGATGTTTTTGAGAACCAATTGAAATAATGGTAGGTATAGGCAAATGCAATAAAACGCATAACTTGTATTCCAATATTTGAAAAATAAATATCGGTTGTGACTTTTGATGAAAATTGATTAACAAGAATAATTACTCTTTGATTTAATTTTTCAAATGAATGATAGTTATTCTGAATTTGTTCTGTTATGATTGAAAAATTATAATTTATAGGAATAATAAGTAATCCTATTCCACAAACTATGAAAATAATTAAGGAACATTTCCCAAACCTGTTTTCTACTTTTAATGTGCCAATTAAAATAAATAAACCAGTAAAAATGAAGACATGAATTAATGTTGGTAAAAACATTGAAAATAGAATATTGAAATGACTTTCAAAAGTATAAAAACATAAAAAACTTAGGATTGTTGTTATTGTGTTGAATTTCACTTTTGATTTAGTTTCTTTAAAATAAATCATTCCAAAACTAGAACAAAAGGCTATAAATATAAATACGGCCAAATATTTTCTCAAATAATATGAAAGTGGAGTGAAAAGTGCTAGTGTTATTAAAAATAATAAAACTACATGTATATAATAATCATTCTTTTGTGTTGTGAAATAGTTTTTTTTATGCAGCCAATTAATTTCGGTTAAATAATGTAATGGTCCTAGAACAGCATACATAATTAAAAACAGTTCAAAAGGAAATAGAAAAGCAAAACCAAAAGACACTAACATCAAAAAGATATTAATAATGTTTAT
>JBEDTP010000056.1:0-6191 GCA_040119075.1 Flavobacterium sp. | reverse complement strand
GATAAAGAATTTAGCGGAAGTTTCTTAGTGGCCAAAAACGGAAAGGTTCTTTACGAAAACTACTCTGGTTGTTCTAATTATAAAACCAAAGAACAAATTAACGAAAACACACCTTTACATTTAGCTTCGGTGAGTAAAGTATTAACAGCACAAGCGGTGTTAATGTTGGTTAAAGAAGGAAAATTAGAACTTGAGCAAACCTTTAAAAGTTTATTTCCAGAGTTTCCACATGAAAAAACGACGATTAGAATGTTATTGAACCACAGAAGTGGTTTAGGACATTACGGATATTTCGCAGATCATTCAGAAAATTGGGACAGAAGAAATACACTTACCAATAAAGACATTTTAAACATTTTAGCTACCAAAGACATTCCGTTAGAATACCAAATTGATAGAAAATTCAGTTATTGCAATACCAACTATGCATTATTGGCTTTGGCTATTGAAAAAGTAACCAAAAAATCATTTCCAGAAGCGATGAAATCATTGGTTTTTGAACCTTTAAAAATGAACAATACGTTTGTTTTAAATATTGAAAATAAAGACAAAGTAAGTCAGTCGTACAAAGGAAATAAAGTGCCGATTGCTTGGGATTTTTTAGACGGTATTTATGGCGATAAAAATATATACTCAACTCCGCACGATTTATTAAAATTTGATATGGCAACGTATTCACCTAATTACCTAACACCAGAATTAAAAGCAGAAATGCTAAAAGGCTACAGTTATGAACATAGAGGCATTCGCAATTACGGTTTAGGAATTCGCATGAATGAATTTGACAACGGAAACACCATACATTACCATAACGGTTGGTGGCACGGAAGCACCACTTCATTTACTACTTTAAAAAAAGATACAGTAACCATTATTGCACTTTCAAATAAATACACACGTAAAGTTTATAAATCGGTAACGCTTTCAAGTATTTTTGGAGATTATCCATATGATTTGGAGGATTAAATTTTTATATTTGGGTTGATTAATAATACAATTAGTTACTGCTTTTAAAATATTATATGGAAAATAAGTTGAGCTTTATTGATGAACAAAATATTTTTTTTATAGAATTTAGTTCAAATTCATTTAAAAATTACAATAATTTAGTAGAAGAACAACTAAAGAATAATCATGCAAATTTATTAGATAGGTATCAAGAATTAGCAAAAAAAATACAAAGTGAGAAATTAGAAACTGAATATTTAGATTTATTTTATAGTAGTTCATCACAAACACTTAAAGAAGCTCAAGTAGTATATTTACAACGTTTCAGATTTTCAATAATTATACAATTATATTCTTTTCTAGAAACAGAATTAAAAAAGTATTGTGATTATCATTTTACTATGAATAACAAAGAATATAAAGCAAGTGACCTTAAGGCTAATAATGATATAGAAAAATTTAAAAAATACTTAAAAAATTCTGCTGGAAAAGATATTAGTAAAAATCCTAATTGGGTTTTTATAAATGAGTTTAGAAAATTAAGAAATCTAATTGTACATTCTAACGGAGTTTTCGATGATAAGGATAGTAATTGTAATTCTTATAAGAAGTTTTCAATTGAGAACTTTAAAGTAATTGAAAAGACTAGTTCAGAATATCAAATTTATTTGGATAACAAATTATTCATTGAAAAATGTATAGATAATGTTTCTGATTTTTTATTAAATATAATTCATCAAAAACACATTACTTAATAGCATTCTAAAAAAATAGCTTAAATAAACGGATAATCCTAATTTTCTCTAAAACTCTAAAACAACATAAGAATGAAAAAAATAACTTTCATATTTCTCTTTTTCAGTCTATTTAGTTTTGGTCAAGAAACCACGACTAATATTGGTTTAGATACTTTAAGCGTAGATAAAAATGAAATAATTCATCTTTGGAAAAATTATTTAAATTCGAAACCGTATCAATTAAATAATAATCCCAATTGGTTAGAAGCGGATAAAAAAAGCTACAAAAGCTACGATTTATTAAGAAGCGAAGGTTTTATTCAGCCTTCTATTTATCATTTTCAATTGGATAATAAAATACTTTCTATTACTAAAAATGATGAAGATTATATTATTAAATCGGCTTTTATTAATAAGGAAAACTTAGACATTTTTGCCATTATTAATGTCGTTGCAACCAAACAAAATGGAAAATTTATTTTGACCAATTATCAGAAAACACTGACTCAAAATTGGAAAACTAAAACCGTTGGTTCTATCACCTATCATTATTTTCCGGAATATCAGTTTAACGAAGAAAATGCATTGAAAGCAAATGAGTTTCTTAATACAATCAGTTCTACATTCGAATTAAAAAACGAAAAAATCAATTACTTTATTTGTAAAGATTGTGAAGATGTTTTTAAAACAAAAGGTTTCGATTATGTTTTTACAATGGGAAACAGTACTGAATGTGGATTTTTCGATTCGTACAATAACATTATTTATGCAACGCAACTTGTAGGAGAAAATCACCAACACGAATTAACACATGTTATCAATAATTATTTTCCGAAAACGAATGATTTACTATTAACTGGTTTATCGGCTTATTTTGGAGGAGAAAATGCACATAATGGAAAACCAATTTTTTATCATATAAAAAGAGTTAATGATTATTTAAAAACACATCCAGAAGTCGATTTAAACAAACCAAATGACTTTTGGAAATTTGATAACGAAACCAATCCGCAATATGCAATTGGTGCAGTTCTTTGCAATTTAATCATTAAAAAAGGTGGAATTCCTCTTTTAAAAGAGTTTTTAAATTCTGGGAAAAGTAATCAAGAATTTTTAAGTTTTATTGAGTTGAAATTAAACCTTAAGAAGACAAACTTAAACGATTATTTAAGAAAAAACATTGAGTCAGTTTCAAAGAAAAATGCTTTTTAAGAAAAAAGAGTGCTTCTTAATTTTGTTTATATTTGTAAAAGCCCTTATAGAAAGTATCAAAATATTAATATAATTTGACGCATCATGAGAACTCTTACAATTCTATTTTCGTGCATAATATTCTTACAGTGTTCAACAGACAGGACAATTGCTTCTATTTCCCCAGAAGAAGAAATTAAACTAAAAAAATTTCAAGAATTAGATAGTCAGAACAAGTTGTCTATAACCGAACCTAATGAACCAGGCGAAAAGCTGATACTTTGTGTGACTTTTATAGATAAAACTACAAAAATAGCATTATCTAATCAGCAAGTGAGTTTTTATCATGCTTCTACAAAAGGAGAATATGAACCTCTAGTTCCAAATGATGAAACCACTTCAAGGCTAAATGGAACAGCCAAAACAGATAAACATGGTAAAATATACATTATGACAATTTTACCTGGAGATTATGGAAGTACTAAAAACAATCGACATATTCATACCACTGTTCACGGTGCTAAACCAGAAGCTTACGATGTTTTTTTTAAACAATATTCAGGAAGAATAGGAAATTTTATGAATTCAGGAAACAATCAAATGTTTTACACTACTTTAAAAAAAACAGTAGACAATATTCTCGTTTGTTTTGTTACCATTGAAGTTAAAAAGCCAATACAGTAATTATTTGAAAATATGAAAACATACATTCTACTTTTTGTTTTTTTAAGTTGTATTGCTTGTGAAAAATCTGAACCAAAAGAATCTAAAATCAAATCAGTACAACCCATCATTGAACTCAACAAAGTCAATTGGAATACAAAAGAAGGAGAAGAATATAGCTTTAGAGAATTACTTATAGATTCTGTAATTGAAAATAAAGAATTGAGAAGCTTAAAACAAAATGAACTATTAAATGTTCTTGGCGAACCCAATAGAATGGAAAACAATCATTTGTATTATACCATTTCTCAAAAAAAACTTGGTTTTTGGCCACTAAATCAAAAAACACTTGTAATTAAGTATTCAGAAAGCGATACAATTACTTGGATAAAGATTCATGAATAGATTAAGTTCAAATTAGTTATATTTATGAGATGAAAAAACAACTCTTAATTTTATTAATTTTTTCAATTCTTATTTCATGTTCAACAAACAATGAATCAACTAGCTCTTACCCAACATTTGGAAATGAAATCAACGTAACCATAGATGGTTTGACATTTGATGCTATGGAACCTTTTATATCTTCAAATGGTAATTATTTGTTTTTCAATAATATTAATGACGGTATAAACACAAAACTATATTATGCAACTAAAGTAAATGATTCAACATTTAATTTTGTTGGAGAACTATCTGGGGCAAATCAAACTACTGTTCCACATTTAGACGCAGTAGCTGATATGGATGTAAATGGTAATTTTTATTGGACTTCAACTCGAAATTACCCAACTGAATTAAATAATTTACATTACGGAACATTTAATACAGGGACAATTACAAATATTGGAAGAGTTCAAGGTGATTTTAACATGAATACACCTGGTTGGCTTGTTATGGATCATGGAATAAGTTTAGACGGGCAATTTTTATATTTCAACAACGCTCGTTTTGATGATACAAGCTGTGTAGGTCCATGTGAAACTCATTTGGGGATTGCAAAAAAAATTAATTCAAATACGTTTAATATTACTTCTAATTCTTCGGAAATTTTACAAAATATAAACGATTCAAATTATATATACTACGCTCCTTGCATAAGCAGTGATAATTTAGAACTTTATTACACAAGATATCTAAAAAATGTTACTGCCAGTACTGTGTTTGATGTTTGTGTTGCTGTAAGAAGAAATGATACTTCGATATTTTCTGAACCAAAAGTTCTTTTCTCAAAAAATATTTTTAGTTTAGTTGAAGCACCTACTTTAACTACTAACAAAAAAATAATGTATTATCATGAAAAAACACCAAGCACTCATAAAATTATGATGAGATATCGAATTTAAACCTTATTTACTCTGGAAAAAATTCAAACCCGAAATGGCGAATAATAAAAAACATATTAATAATGTTGAATAGTAAAGCCACAACAATACGTTTACTTATATAATCTCGTTCAAGAATAATTTCCGCAAAATTAAAAATAGGTAATAAAATAGAAAGTATCCAAACCGGAATCCAAACGAGAGAAAACTGCATTCCGAAAGCTTCTATTTCATCAAAAGAAACAAAAATAGCCGTTAGCAACAATACAAATGAAATGATGCTAAGGGCTAAAAAAATGTTTTTCTTATCGGTCATTTATAGTAAATAAATTCCGTCTTCTTTAATATCTATCAATTGTTGTCTGTATAAACTACCCACAGCTTTCTTAAAAACCTTTTTACTCATTTTAAGTACGGTTTTAATATCTTCTGGGTGACTTTTATCATTCAAACCAAGGAAACCTCTGTTGGCTTTTAATTCGTCTAATAATTGTTGAGATGAAGGTTCAATTGCATCAAATCCTAACTTTCGTAACGAAACATCAACTTTTCCATCAGGACGAATTTGTTTAATATAACCGTTCATTCGCATTCCTGGTTTAATATCTTCGTACACTTCGTTTTTATACGCTAAACCTTTGTGTCTTTCGTTAATGATAACATTAATTCCGGCTTCTGTAATGTGAGAAACAATAAGACCAACTTCTTCTCCTTCTTCAAAAGTCAAATCATCGTTACTTAAAAACTGTTGTGTTTTACTAGAAGCTACCATTCTATTGGTTTTTTCATCCATAAAACAATAAATTAAATAACGTTTTCCTATTTCCATAGGACGCGCTTGCTCTTTAAAAGGAACAAATAAATCTTTTTCTAAACCCCAATCTAAAAAGGCACCAAACTCATTTTTGTAATTCACTTTTAAATGAGAAAACTCATTCAGCTTTACATATGGTTTTAGTGTAGTAGCAACAGGTCGTTCTTCATGATCAAGATACACGAAAACTGTCATATCATCTCCTATATGAAACTCTTTGGGAACATATTTATTGGGTAATAAAACATCGTGTTCTTCATTTACGCCATCGCCTAAAAAAAGTCCAACTTGTGTATCTCTAAGAATTCTAAGGGTATTGTATTGACCTATTTGTAACATAATTGCTATTAATTGACTGCAAAGGTAGAAAAACCAATGCAATAATTTGAAATTTAAGTACTAATAGATTTACCTTTGCAAAAAATTAAACCATGTCGAATATTTATATAGGATATCATTTTACAGTTGAACCAAGAGAACTAGGTACGGAAATTTTACTTGCTGAGCTTGGAG
>JBEDTP010000055.1:0-6210 GCA_040119075.1 Flavobacterium sp. | reverse complement strand
CATAAACGAACTTCATTATGACAACGTTGGAGGTGATGTTGGTGAATTTTTTGAGGTTGCTGGACCAGCTGGCACTGACCTTTCTTTATATACAGTAACACTATATAATGGTTCAGGTAATGCATCTTATGCTACTTACCCACTTTCAGGACTAATTGATAATGAAGGCGCTGGAGTTGGTGCAATACATGTTGCTTTAGCAGTTAACGGCTTTCAAAATGGATCGCCTGATGGAATTGCACTTTCAAAAACTGGATCAACAGATGTACAATTCTTAAGTTATGAAGGAGTTATGACTGCTGTTGGAGGACCTGCTGCTGGATTAACTTCTGCAGACATACTAGTATCTGAAGATGGGACTAACGCAATAGGTACTTCTTTAGAATATGACGAAGGTTCAATGACTTGGATTGCTATTGCAGACGATACTCCTGGAGATTTTGCCCAAGGTGCAGTTTTATCTACTAGATCTTTTAGTGCAATCGACGGTTTAAAAATGTATCCAAATCCATTATCTGGAAATGTATTAAATTTTTCTACAACTTTAAATGCTGAATTAAATGTTCAAATTTTTGACATTTTAGGAAAACAAGTTGTAAATTCAAAAGTATCAAACAACACATTGAATGTATCTAACCTAAATGCAGGTGTGTATATTGTAAAAGTTACTGAAGAAGGAAAAACAGCTACTAGAAAATTAGTTGTTAGATAATTATAAAAAATAAAGCATAAAGGAAGCACCAACATTGCGTTGGTGCTTTTTTATTTTATAGCTTTGCAAAAAAACAGTTTGATTACTCCTCAAGACATATTTACTATTTCTTCTAAAAAAGAATTCGAAAAATTAGCACTGAAAGTTTTTCGCTATCAATATGATAACAATAAAGTATATCAATATTTTTGTTCCCTCTTAAACAAGAATAAAGAAAATGTAAAATCGTTAACTGAAATACCCTTTTTACCCATTCAATTTTTTAAAAGCCATGAAGTATTAAGTTCTGAAAAATCGGTTCAAGCTACATTTACCAGCAGCGGAACAACCGGAATGCAAACCAGTAAACATTTAGTAACAGATATTTCTTTATATGAAGAAAGTTATAGAAATACATTTTCTGAATTCTATGGCAATATTGAAGACTATTGTGTTTTAGCTTTACTTCCATCCTACTTAGAACGCGAAGGTTCTTCTTTAATTCATATGGTTGATGATTTAATTCAAAGCAGTAATCATGAAGATAGTGGCTTTTATTTAAACAATTATAATGAACTTATAGCGAAGTTAGTCGAACTAGATAATGCTGGACAAAATGTAATTTTAATTGGAGTTACGTATGCGTTACTCGATTTGATTGAAATCCATAAATTCCAGTTAAAAAACACCATCATAATGGAAACTGGTGGCATGAAAGGCAAAAGAAAAGAAATGATTCGAGAAGAATTACATACTATACTTTGCGAAGGTTTTGGAGTCCCTGTGATTCATTCTGAATACGGAATGACCGAATTATTATCTCAAGCTTATTCTTTAGGAAATGGAATTTTTGAATGTCCAAATTGGATGCAAATTTTAATTAGAGATACTGAAGACGCTTTGTCTTATGTAAACGATGGAAAAACAGGCGGAATTAACGTTATTGATTTAGCCAACATTAATTCGTGTTCGTTTATTGCTACACAAGATTTAGGTAAAAAAAATCCCAACCATTCTTTCGAAGTGCTGGGACGTTTTGATAATTCCGATATTCGCGGTTGCAACCTAATGGTTTTATAAATTAATTAACTCGTACCACAAAATAATTTTTCTTTCCTCTTTGTAATAGTATAAACTGATCACTTACTAAATCTTTAGTACTAACAACATATTCTTCAGTAATTTTTTCTTTATTTATCGAAATTGAATTCTCTTTTAAAGCTCTACGTACTTCTCCATTTGAAGCTAAAAAACCTGTTTTCTCGTTTAAAAAAGCAATTATATCAACCCCTGCTTCTATATCTGATTTTGAAACTTCTGCAACAGGAATTCCTTCAAAAACATCTTCTAATTCTTTAACAGATAACGTTCTTAAATCTGACATGTCTTTACTAAAAAATGCAGCAGATGAAAATATAGCTCTATCTAAGTCTTCATGAGAATGAACCAATAACATAACTTCTTCAGCTAATCGCTTTTGCAACAATCTTAAATGCGGAGCTTCAGTATGTTCAGCTATTAATCCATCAACTGTTGCTTTATCTAAAAATGTAAAAATTTTAATGTATTTTTCAGCATCAACATCTGAAGTATTCAACCAAAATTGGTAAAATTTATAAGGAGAAGTCTTATCAGCACTTAACCAAATATTTCCTCCTTCAGATTTTCCAAATTTAGAACCATCAGCTTTTGTAATTAATGGACAAGTCATTGCATAAGCTTTTGAACGCTCTTCATTATCAACATTCATTTTACGAACCAACTCTGTTCCAGTTGTGATGTTTCCCCATTGATCACTTCCACCCATTTGAAGCAAACAATTGTATTCTTTATTCAAATGGTAAAAATCGTAACCTTGAATAAGCTGGTATGTAAACTCTGTAAAACTCATTCCTTCGCCACCTTCTTCTCCGCTCAAACGTTTTTTTACAGAATCTTTTGCCATCATGTAGTTTACTGTAATTCGCTTACCTACTTCACGTGCAAAATCAATGAATGAAAATTGCTTCATCCAATCGTAATTATTTACTAAAACCGGAGCATTAGCATCAGTAGCTTCAAAATCTAAAAAATGAGAAAGTACGTCTTTAATTCCTGCTACATTGTGATTTAATGTTGCTTCATCTAATAAATTTCTCTCATTAGATTTTCCAGAAGGATCACCAATCATTCCCGTTGCTCCACCTACTAATGCAATAGGTCTGTGACCATAATTACGAATGTGTTTTAATAATAAAATTGGGACTAAACTACCAATATGCAATGAATCTGAAGTCGGATCAAAACCTATATAAACAGCTGTTGGCTCTTTTAATAGTTGTTCTTCTGTACCTGGCATCATATCATGCACAAGTCCCCTCCATTGTAATTCTTCAATTAAATTTTTCATCTCTATTATTAAATTTCGACAAAGATAAGAAATACAACAGCAACGGCAATAAGCAAATTCAAAGTCAATTTTAATTTTTAATTAAAAATCTATTTATCTTTACAAAATGATATTAGTAACAGGAGCAACAGGTTTAGTAGGTTCGCATTTACTTGTAAAATTACTTCAAGAAGAGAATGAAGTAAAAGCATTATACAGAAATGATAAAAACATAGAAGCGGTTAAAAACGTTTTTAAGTATAAAAAAAACATTCAATTATTTGATAAAATTAATTGGGTAAAAGGAGACATAACAGACATTCCTTCCTTAAATATTGCCTTTGAAAACGTAACACATGTTTATCATTGTGCTGCTTTAATTTCGTTTGACCCAAATGATGAAGAGTTGCTTAGAAAAACAAATATTGAAGGAACAGCCAATATTGTAAACTGTTGTATTGATTTTGGTGTAAAGAAAATTTGCCATGTAAGTTCAATTGCAGCTCTTGGAGACACAAAAGAAAACGAATATTCAATTACTGAAGAAACAGAATGGAATCCTGAGAAACTTCATGGAGATTATGCGATTTCAAAATTTGGAGCTGAAACCGAAGTTTGGAGAGCTCATCAAGAAGGTGTCGAGGTTGTAATTGTTAACCCAGGTGTAATTTTTGGATATGGATTTCCCAATCAAGGAAGTGGTTTAATCATTAAGAAAGTAAAAAAGGGACTTCATTTTTACACAAAAGGGAAAACTGGAATTATAGCCGTTGATGATGTTGTAAATTGCATGTCATTATTAATGAATAGCCAAACAAATGGAGAAAGATTTACTTTAGTTGCTGAAAATTCAAGTTTTGATTCACTCTTAAAAACAATTGCCAGGGGACTTAATACAAAACCTCCAAAAATAAATGCAACTAAACTGATAACAAGTTTAGGATGGAGAATTGACTGGTTATTCTCTAAAATTACTTTTTGCAAAAGAAAGTTTACTAGAGCAACCGCAATTTCTTCACATAGTATCGATACATACGAAAACGATAAAATTGTGAATCACTTAAATTACAATTTTATAAACATGGAAGAATATTTAATTAATTTGTTGGCGGAATATAAACAGGCTTAGTGTCAGAAGTATTTTCCACCTCTTTAATTGACATGTCTTCTAACTCTTTAGTTTTAGACTCAATTCTACTGATAACTTCTTTATACATTTCTTTATACTTCTTAATATTACCTGCATAATATTTATGGTTCTGATAATAAGTTACACTATCAATTTTATATTTTGTATAAATAAAACTATTGATTTTAATATTATTTGAAGTCAATTTTTCAGGTGCATAACCATCTGCCGCTTGAAGCAATGAAATATCATATAAAATATCAACCATTACTTCTTCATCTAATAAATTATCTGGAGTTTCAACGGGATTTTCATTACATGAAAATAATGAAAATAGAATTATTGTATAAAATAGTTTTTTCATAATTATTCTCTTTCAAAAAGCAATCTCTTGCCAGCCTTTAAACTTTTTACTTTCCCATTTGCAAAAGCCAACTTGCCATTTACAAAAGTATGTGTTACTCTCGATTTGAAATTGGCTCCTTCAAAAGGTGACCATCCACATTTATACAAAAGATTATCTTTATTCACAACCCATGGTTGATGTGTATTTACAATAGCTAAATCGGCAAAATAACCTTCTTTTAGAAACCCTCTTTTTTCGATCTTGAAAATTTTTGCCGGATTATGACACATTTTTTCTACTAATTTCTCTACTGAAATTTTTCCATTTAAATGTGCTTCAAACATAGCTATAAGCGCATGCTGTACTAATGGTCCCCCAGAAGGACAATTTAAATACATGTTTTTCTTTTCTTCTAATGTATGTGGTGCATGATCAGTTGCTATAACATCAATTTTATCATTTAATAATGCTTCCCACAAGGCATTTTTATCTGCTTCGGTCTTTACTGCTGGATTCCATTTAATAAATGCGCCTTTTGTATCGTAATCTTTATCGGTAAACCATAAATGATGTACACATACTTCTGCAGTAATTTGTTTTTTTTCAAGCGGAATTTTGTTCGTAAACAATTCCATCTCTTTTGCAGTTGACAAATGAAAAACGTGCAGTCTTGCACCTGTTTTCTTTGCCAATTCTATAGCTTTTGAAGATGATATATAACATGCCTCAGCACTTCTTATCAAATGATGCTTATTCATTGGGATTTCATCACCAAATTCTTCTTTATACTTTTCTAAATTAGCCTGTATTGTTCCTTCATCTTCACAATGAACAGCAATAAGCATTTTTGTAGAAGAAAATATTTTCTCTAAAACCTCTTGGTTATCCACCAACATATTCCCAGTTGACGAACCTAAAAACAATTTTATTCCTGCAACATTTCGTGGATTTGTTTTCAAAACTTCTTCTAAATTGTCATTTGTTCCTCCCATCATGAAAGAATAATTCGCATAAGAAGTTTCGCTTGCAATAGTATATTTATCCTCCAACAACTCTTGAGTCACTGCATTTGGAACTGTATTAGGCTGCTCAATAAAACTCGTAATTCCACCAGCGACAGCAGCTCTGCTTTCCGACTCTATATTACCTTTATGTGTTAATCCTGGCTCTCTAAAATGAACCTGATCGTCAATTACCCCTGGAATAAGATAGTTACCTTCAGCATCAATAACAGTAACATCAGATGACTTTAAGCTAATTGATTCGGCAATTTCTTTAATATATTCATTTTCAATTAATACATCGCCTTCAAAAATTAATCCTTCATTTACAATTTTTGCATTCTTTATTAAAAACTTACTCATTATAATGTATTAAATATTTTTCTTATTCTTAAAAGTATTACGCCAAATACGGCTTCTCTAATTATTGACCCGCTCATTTTTGATTGCCCTTTTGTTCGATCTGTAAAAACAATTGGAACTTCTACAATGTTGAACTTTCTAACAAAAGCTCGGTATTTCATTTCTATCTGAAACGCATATCCTATAAACTTTATTTTATCCAATTTAATGGTTTCTAAAACAACTCTTCTATAACAAATGAAACCAGCAGTTGCATCGTGAATTTTCATTCCTGTAATTAATTTCACATAAACTGAAGCAAAGTAAGACAGT
>JBEDTP010000054.1:0-6227 GCA_040119075.1 Flavobacterium sp. | reverse complement strand
TTTTCAAGATTAACTTTAACTTTTCCAGAAACTTCAATTCCATGGTCAGCAAAATGTTGTAATTCTTCGTAATGATGAGAAGAAGATAATAATGCTTTTGACGGAATACAACCTACATTAAGACAAGTACCTCCAAGAGTTGAATATTTTTCAATAATAGCAGTTTTGAATCCTAATTGGGCGCAACGAATTGCTGAAACATATCCACCAGGACCAGAACCTATAATAGTAACATCAAATTGACTCATAATATATATTTTGTGTGTTTATTTTGCAGATGCAAAAATAAGGTTTTTTGTTTAAACGAATTAGTAATTTTCAGTAAAAAAGCATTTCAAATTAACTTAATTTAAATGCAGTTGTGTTTTTTACTTCTCCAATCATAAAAGTACTATGTGTACTTCCAATATCTTTAATAGTTGTTAATTTAGTAACCATAAATTCGCGATAGGCTTCCATATCTTCAACAAAGATTTTTAAAATATAATCGTAATCTCCACTTACATGAAAGCACTCTAAAACTTCATCTAATTTTAAAATTTGTTTTTCAAAATGCTTAATCAAGTCTATATTATGCTGAGTTAATTTTACATGACAAAAAACAACAAAATTTTTACTTACCTTTGATTTATCTAGCAAGGCAATGTAATTTTTAATTACACCTTCTCGTTCTAACTTCTTAATTCTCTCATAAACAGCTGTTACAGAAAGATTTAACTTATCAGAAAGTTCTTTTGTGGTTTTTTTAGTATCTTTCTGAAGCATTTCTAAAAGTTTTCTATCAATTGCATCTAATTTCATATTGAGATATTTTTTATTGAAGTCCAAAAATACAAAATATTATAGATAAAAAATCCAATTATTTTTATTTTTTTAGTTTTAAAAACTACATTTCTAACAAATACTTGATTTTAATATTAAAATTAATGACATTTGATGTGTTATTAATTTTAAAAAAATACCATGAGTAAATTCAATCCAGCTGACAATATTCAAGATTTACAATACTTTGGTGAATTTGGAGGTGTAAATCCTTCTATTTCTGATTCATCGACTTATACATTCCTTTCTGCAAAAACAATGTTTGATACTTTCGAAGGAAATGCAGAAGGTTGTTATTTGTATTCACGTCACTCTTCGCCAAGTAACTTATATTTAGACAAAGCACTTGCTGCAATGGAAGGAACAGAAACTGCTAATGTTGCAGCATCTGGAATGGGAGCAATAACTCCTACTCTATTGCAATTATGTGGAAATGGCGACCATATTGTTTCTAGTAGAACTATTTATGGAGGAACTTATGCTTTTTTGAAGAATTTTGCTCCAAGAATGGGAGTTCAAACCACTTTTGTAGACATCACTAAATTAGATATTGTTGAAGCTGCAATAACTCCTAACACTAAAGTTTTATATTGCGAAACAGTAAGTAATCCTTTATTAGAAGTTGCTGATTTAGTTGGTTTATCAAAAATTGCTAAAAAGCATAATTTAAAATTAGTTGTTGATAATACATTTTCACCATTATCTGTTTCACCTATTAAATTAGGTGCAGATATTGTAATTCATTCGCTTACAAAATACATCAACGGAAGTAGTGATACAGTAGGTGGTGTAGTTTGTGCTTCTCAAGAATTTATTAACGATTTGAAAAATGTAAATTCAGGAGCAAGTATGTTATTAGGACCAACAATGGACAGTATGCGTTCAGCTTCAGTAATGAAGAACTTGAGAACATTACATTTACGCATAAAACAACACAGTCATAACGCTGCTTATTTAGCTGAAAAATTTGAAAAAGACGGTTTAAAAACGGTTTATCCTGGATTAAAAAGTCATCCAAGTCATGAAATATACTCTAAAATGATTAATCCAGAATATGGATTTGGAGGTATGCTAACAATAGATGCTGGTTCTCTTGATAAAGCAAACGCTTTAATGGAATTAATGCAAGAACGTAATTTAGGATATTTGGCTGTAAGTTTAGGTTTTTACAAAACCTTATTTAGTGCTCCAGGATCTTCTACTTCATCAGAAATCCCAATGGAAGAGCAAGCTGAAATGGGATTAACAGATGGTTTAATTCGTTTTTCAATTGGTTTAGATAATGATATCGAAAGAACGTATCAAATGATGAAAGAATGCATGAAAGAATTGAATATTCTTTAGTTTATAACTTACCAATTAAAGTCCGTTTAAGAAAATCTTAAGCGGATTTTTTTTTCTATATTGCGGCATCAAAATAAAAAAATAAATGGATACAAAAATAAATTCAAATAAAGAATTAAATATCTGGGAAGCACTAATTCCTGTTTTCGCATTAATAATAATGCTAGGTTATAATGTTTATATCTTTGGAGACAGTGCACTTGGAGGTAGTAACCAATTCATATTATTATTAGGAGCTGCTGTCGCAGCAATTGTTGGTTTTTTTAATAAAGTTTCTTTCCAAAAAATGATGGATGAAGTTGCAGAAAACGTAAGATCAACAAACGGAGCAATCTTAATTTTATTAATGGTTGGTGCTCTTGCAGGAACATGGTTAGTAAGTGGAATAATTCCATCAATGATTTATTATGGATTACAAATATTAAGTCCGGCAATTTTCTTACCTGCAACATTAATAATATGTGCCGTAATTTCTATTGCAACTGGAAGTTCATGGACTACGTCAGCTACCGTAGGTATTGCCTTAATCGGTATTGGTGGAGCATTAGGTTTTCCTGTTGGAATGGTTGCTGGAGCTGTAATTTCTGGAGCATATTTTGGCGACAAACTTTCTCCAATGTCAGACACAACAAATTTAGCACCTGCAATGGCCGGAACTGATTTGTTTACACATATTAAATATATGTCTTTAACTACAACTCCTACTTTTATAGTATCACTTATATTATTTATTATTCTTGGACTAACAGTAGAAACTACTGGAATTGCAGATTCTTCTGCTCTACTTGCAGATATTGAAAAATCTTTTAATATAACACCTTGGTTGTTTTTAGTTCCAGTTACTGTAATAGGATTGATTATTAAGAAAACAGAACCATTAATCGCTTTATTAATAGGAACGCTTTTAGCTGCTATTTTTGCTATTATCTTTCAACCAGAAATTGTTTTAATGCTTTCTGGAGGAAAATCTTTAAACTTTGCGAATGCATATAAAGGAGTTTTAAATGCAATTACAACAAAATCTATAGTACCAACTGACAATACTACTCTTGCAGATTTATTTACTTCTGGAGGAATGGAAAAAATGTTAGGTACAATTTGGCTTATCATTTGTGCAATGGTATTTGGAGGGGTTATGGATGCCATAGGTGCATTAGCAAGAATTAGTCAAGCTTTACTTAGTTTAGCAAAATCAACTTTTGGATTATTTGCAGCAACAGTAGGAAGTTGTTTAGCTTTAAACATTACAGCATCTGATCAATATTTAGCAATTGTAGTTCCTGGTAAAATGTTTGCTAAAGCCTATAAAGATAAAGGGTTAGCACCTGAAAATTTAAGTAGAACATTAGAAGATTCAGGAACAGTAACATCAGTATTAATACCATGGAATACTTGTGGAGCATATCAGTCAGGAACTTTAGGAGTAGATACGTTTGATTATCTTCCATATGCATTCTTTAATCTACTAAGTCCAGTGATGACATTAATTTTTGCTGCTTTTAATATAAAAATAAGACAATTGGTTTCAGATATTAAATCGTAAGCTTACGATAGGTAAAATCTATTTTAAAATAAAAATTAACCATGAACTTCAAAAGGTTCATGGTTTTTTTTATGTAAATTTATAGGTATTAAACTAATTCTAAAATAAAAACTATGGAACACTCAGGTAACTTAGGAAAATGCCCATTTCATCAAAAAGAAGATATTACAAAACCGGCTACAACTAATAAAGAGTGGTGGCCTGAAAATTTGGATTTAGACATACTTCATCAACACGATACAAAAACAAACCCATTGGGAGGAGATTTTAATTATGCTGAAGAGTTTAGAAAGTTAGATTTAGAAGCACTTAAATTAGATTTAAAAAAGTTAATGACAGATAGTCAAGATTGGTGGCCTGCAGATTGGGGACATTATGGAGGATTAATGATTCGTTTAGCTTGGCATGCTGCAGGAACATATAGAATTTCAGATGGACGTGGAGGTAGCAACACTGGAAACCAAAGATTTGCACCATTGAATAGCTGGCCTGATAACGGAAATTTAGATAAAGGCAGAAGATTGCTTTGGCCCATAAAGAAAAAATATGGAAATAAAATTTCTTGGGCAGATTTAATGATTTTAGCTGGAAATATGGCATATGAATCAATGGGATTCAAAACTTTTGGTTTCGCAGGAGGAAGAGAAGATATCTGGCATCCTGAAAAAGATATTTATTGGGGAGCTGAAAAAGAATGGTTAGCCGAAACCAAAGAAAGATATAATAATGTTGACAATAGAGAGTCATTAGACAATCCATTAGCTGCTGTTCAAATGGGATTAATTTATGTAAACCCAGAAGGAGTTGATGGCAAACCGGATCCTTTAAAAACTGCATTAGATGTAAGAACAACTTTTAAACGTATGGCAATGAATGATGAAGAAACTGTTGCTTTAACAGCTGGTGGCCATACAGTAGGAAAAGCCCACGGGAACGGAGATGCATCTATACTTGGAAGAGAACCTGAAGCAAGTGAAATAGAAGACCAAGGTTTTGGTTGGAAAAACCCAACTAGAACTGGTGTAGGTGCGGATGCTGTTACTAGTGGATTAGAAGGATCATGGACAACTAATCCGACCCAATGGGATCAAGGTTATTTTCATCTATTAATGAAATATGATTGGGAGTTAAAGAAAAGCCCTGCTGGCGCGTGGCAGTGGGAACCTATAAATATAGCAGAAGAAGATAAACCCGTAGATGCTTTTGATTCATCTAAAAGAAATAATCCAATCATGACAGATGCTGATATGGCAATGAAAATGGATCCAATTTATAGAAAAATTTCAGAAAAATTCCACAAAGACCCTGCATATTTTGAAGATGTTTTCGCAAGAGCATGGTTTAAATTAACGCATAGAGATTTAGGTCCAAAAAACAGATATTTAGGCGCAGATGCTCCGAAAGAAGATTTGATTTGGCAAGACCCTATTCCATCTGTTGACTATACATTATCAGATACAGAAATTGAAGAATTAAAAACAAAACTTTTAAATAGCGGATTATCACACACTGAATTAATTAATACAGCTTGGGACAGCTCTAGAACTTTCAGAGGTTCTGATTTTAGAGGAGGCGCAAATGGTGCACGAATTAGGTTGTCACCACAGAAAAATTGGGATGGAAATGAACCAGAAAGATTACAAAAAGTACTAAATAAACTAACTGAAATTCAATCTGGGCTTTCAAAAAAGGTAAGTATTGCAGATTTAATTGTTTTAGGCGGAACAGCAGCTGTTGAAAAGGCTGCGAATAAAGCTGGCGTAAATATAAAAGTCCCTTTCCATGCTGGACGTGGTGATGCAACTCAAGAAATGACTGATGTTGATTCATTCACTGATTTAGAACCTACAAATGATGCTTTTAGAAACTTCATGAAAAAAGAATATGCTGTAAAACCAGAAGAATTAATGCTTGATAAAGCACAACTTTTAGGATTAACAGCTCCCGAAATGACTGTTTTATTGGGAGGAATGAGAGTTTTAGGAACAAATTATGGTGAAACAAAGCACGGTGTTTTTACCAATAGCATTGGAACTCTTACAAATGATTTCTTTGTAAATTTGACCGATATGAATAATAGCTGGGAACCGGCAGGTAAAAACTTATACAATATCAAAGACAGAAAAACAGGTGCTATAAAATGGACTGCAACACGAGTTGATTTAGTTTTTGGATCAAATTCTATCTTAAGATCATACTCAGAATTTTATGCACAAGATGATAATAAAGAAAAATTTATTAAAGATTTTATCAAAGCATGGACAAAAGTAATGAATGCTGATAGGTTTGATTTAAACTAATTAATATAAATATTTGTTTAAAGCGTCTCAAAATTGAGGCGCTTTTTTTATTTAAAATCCAACATAGATAAAAACTATTGTTGCATGATTAAATATGATTAATATCATTTTTGAATTGTCTTATTAAACGTATTTTTGCAGTGTTAAAAAATTAAATAATTTAAAATTTAAATACTATGGCATTAGTAGGAAAACAATTTCCAAACATTACAGTTGAC
>JBEDTP010000053.1:0-6301 GCA_040119075.1 Flavobacterium sp. | reverse complement strand
CTGTAACATCATCAGCTACTAAGGCAGTAGATGCGATAGTTGCAAATCCAAATGCACTATTATCATAATTTGAAACAAAGTTATGTTCTTGAATGTTATTGGTATTAAACGAAGAATAATTAGGATACTCAACAGATGAATAACTACTTTCACTATTGTAATTCTCAATATAATTATTAGAATAATTTGTTGATATTACTGAGACACTAGAAGAAACAGATGATAATCCAGCATTTGTCCATGAACTAGAATTCCATTTAAGAGGATTAAACTCCCCTCCGCTTGACTGATAACCAGAAACATATGCATTGAACAAAACTCCAACAATAAAGCCCCAAAACTCCCCACTTTCATCCGAGTATTTTGTAGGATTATTTAAAACATACCCATAACGGTTATAATTTTGTGAATTATAGGGATCTTGAATATTATTGTCCGGTTGTAAAAATTTATGTAGATAGCTATCATAAATTCTACCGTTCATATTAATAAGATTGACTCCTAGTAAATGCTCATGACTGGTATACCCTCTATCTAACAACATTACATTAGCAGTTGTAGGTACGGTTGTAACTCCAATTGCATTTGCAAAATTAATCAAATTACCCCAAACATCAAATTGTCTTCTTTCTATTAAACTTCCATTCTCATTAACAATACCATTTATAGTATTTTGATAGTCATTCAATAAATATAAGTATTCCTGATTTGTACCATCTGACTTTAAAACCATAGAGGATTCATAAGGACTCCCTCCAATATAGGTAATAAACTCTACTTCATTAGTTAAAATATTACGTTTAATTTCCATAGAACCATCAGCCGAATAATATTTTTGATACGGTCTATCGTTTTTTAAAGGCTGTAACCCACCATAATACATAACACTTCTAGTGCTAAATGGATTGTATTCAAAATCAATATTCTCCGCATTTTGTTCTGTTATGCTTAATGGTTTTTTATTTACATCATAAGTAATATTTTGCTCTCTATTATTATAATAATCAAATATTGCCGATGGAAACTGTGGAGTAATAGTAGAAACTTGAAAAGGTTTACTATTCATAGTATAAGCATAATTACCTATTTTATTAGAGTTAATAGTACCGTTTCCATTGTATGACTGACTTTGAGCACCTTCATGGTCTTTCCAATCTGTCAAACGATCTAGTTGATCATATACTAAATCTTCAGTCCAAGTAGTACTAAATAAATTACTTGTACGCTTCGTTAAATTACCATATATAGAATCAAATTCAGTATCTAAAACCATGTAATCAGAAATATCATTAGAATACTTTATTTGAGTAGGAAAACCATACGAGTCAAAAGTTTTATTTAATTTAATGTTTCCATCGTTAAAAACAGCAGATGTTATATTTCCGTCAGCATTAACATCGACAACTTCCCAAAGTAAAGTTCCATTAGCATTGATATTTAACATATCAAACACTTTTATTTTACTGCCAAATTTATACTCATGTTTAACCCATTTATCTGATCTTTTACCATCAGCTGTATTAATAGCAGTATAAAGTTCTTTTTCAGGCCTCCCAAAACCATCGTAATGGATTGCTTGTTGAAAATAGAACTGATAACCACTTTCATCTTTAAAGCTTAAACGCTTATAATCATCATAATCATAAGAATAATTAATTTGTGATGCATTAGCAAAATCATCAAAAACAATAGTCGATAAAAGTTTATTCCCATTATATGTATAGGTGCTTTTTGATTTTAAGCTACCCATTTCAGTAATTTTCTTTTCAAGTAATTTCCCTTTATCATCTAAATCATACTCTGTAATTCCTTTACCAATAACTTCTTCTTTAGTTAATTCACCAAATTTGTTATATTCATAATTACGAGTCCCGGCAGATGGATCAATTAACGTTTTTCTTCTACCAAAGGCGTCTTGTTGTATTTCTATTGTAGAACCACTGGTTATCGCTTTTTTCAAAGTACCATTTGCGAAATATTCGTATATAATATTTTCTCCTGGTGTTTCTTGTAATGAAACTATTTCTCCACTAGCATTTTTTAAAATAGTTTTAATTTTTTGTCCATCATTTTCATTGGTTATCAATCCATTATAATTATAAGTAACAATTTTTCCTTGTGATGAAATTGATTTTAGATGATTAGCTTGAATCAGTCTCCCATAAATATCATATTGCATTTCATCCCATACTTCTGGAGTATCTCCATCAAAATAATTTTTATAAATTTTAACAGGCTGGTCATAAATATTATATTCTGTTGATTTAACGGTCCATTTATTCTTGAAATTTTTAACTCCTTCATGAATTACCCTACCTAATGGATCTGAAATTGATTTTGTAGAACTTCCATCAGAGCCATAAATAGTTATTAATGACCCTCCACTAGATATATCTGAATAAGTTTGTGTTTCTATTTTTCCTAAATAATCGGTAGTTTTAATCAACTTACCCCATTTGTCATAATTATAAGAAGTCGTTAATGGATAATTTGGATTTGAAGGTAATTTCACTGACAACACTAATCCTGTTGCTTGATCTACGGTATATATAGTTTCTTGTAATTCTGCATTTATCTTTTTAGCCAAAAAACGATGTGTTGTAGTATCATACTCGTAACTTTCAATTCTGTCAGTCATTCCAGGTGCGGAAAACTTTTTTTGAATTAGATTACCATAAGCATCAAAATTATTACTCTCAGTTATAAAATCAGAAGTCAAACCTGAATTTGTAGTACGTTTTTTTAATTCTTTTAATAAATTTATATCATAATTATATAACTCCTCTGATGTATAAACATCACCACTTGATGAAAGTGTGGTTGTAATTGTTTTACTATTTAATCGATCAACAATATACGGAGAACTTAGAATTGCGTCATAATTAAAGTTAACTACTGAAGTTTTCTCTACAATACCTCCATTTTTTACAGTTATAGTGGTATTAATTGGGTTATTACTAGAATTATAGTTTACAGCCGTAATTGAACTTGTATTATTTTGACCGTTAAAATTTTCAGTTTTAGTTTTAAATAATTTGAATACTTTATTACTTAATAATGGATTAACATAGGAAGTATCTTCATGATTGTACTTATTTACAGTTTTTGAAATAAAAGAATCAGAAGGTAACAATATATAATTAGGCTCTAATAAACCAACCTTAGAAAAAGTTTCAACAAAAGCTCCTTTTTTAGAAAAATCAAATTTATTAACCGTTGAAATAATTTGTGCAGGTTGATTATGCCAATTTGTTGTTGAAGTTGCTTGAAACCCACTTATTCCTCTACCAGAAACATCAAATATAGCACCTTGATATTTAAACAATTTTTTCTTTAAATATCCTGGAAAACTTTCTCTAATTTCAGAAACCACTTTATACTCTTTACTATTTAATAGATTAAAAAGAGGAAAGGATTCTAAATTATCTGAAGTTGTAAACAAACCGTTTCCATCTTTCAAATTATTGTAAAAAATGTCACGCTCTAAACCGTAACCTTGTCTTATATTTTTAATTGACTTTGCTCTTCTAAATGACGATTAAAAGTAAAGTATGAAATTCCATCAGATCCCAGAATCGCTAATTCATTTTTATACAGTTGACTATTTTTCCTTCTATTAAATACAGGAAACATTACTTCGTGGAACTTATTATTATCAGATAGATCTGTATCTACGCCTCCAAATTCCCTTTTGAAAATTCTACTAAAATTAAGATTTTCCCATTGAGAAGTACTATTTAACTGTTGATATAAGTTTATAGATAAACCATAATTATATTTATATCCATTTAATGTTACAAATTGATAAACAAGATCCCCATTAGTTCCTTGAGCGGCTACAACTTGTATTGTACTTGATGTACTTTGATGCTCTAACAATGGATTCATTCTTAAAATATCTGCTTTCCCATCATTATTTATATCAATTGTATAATATCTTGCGGTATATGGTGATGCAGATTTTATAAAACTACTTGGTAATAATTCTTCAACAAAAGAACCGCTTTTAGAAATTAAAATTTTACCTAATGAGGGAAATAAAATATCAGATTTTCCATCTCCGTCAAAATCGCTTAAAATAATTTGAAACTTAGTTTTTCCACATGTATAATCTGTTCTTTTAAAACGATCACCAATGTTTCCTGGCAAATTATAATTAGTTGAATTTATTAAAGTAAATGTATTATTTATTAAGCTATAAACTTCAATTTTATTATAAGGGGCTCCTTTAAAAAGAAATAAATCCGTTTTTCCATCACCATCAAAATCTCCTTGATTTATTACAGAAGAACCTGTTATAGTTAAATTACCATTAAAAGTATCTGGACTAAATGTGTAATTTGAAGCACCCGAATCAATTATACCTGATAAAAAAGCAGAGTCAATTGGAAGTCTTCGGTCTAAGTCTATCAATTGTGTTTGAGAGGAACCATTTTGTGTGCTTACTAATACCATATCTGATATTTTATCACCGTTAAAATCTCCAACAAATGTATAATTTTGTTTAAACCCTGTATCTCTTAAATTTTCCCATGTTTGAGTTGGATCATCTTGTAGGGGGTGATATATCCTACTAACACGTTTCTCAAAATCTACAATAAATTTATTTGTAAGTTTATCATAGGTATATATTTTAAAAAGATTGTACCAAACCCCACCAATATTTTCTCCTCCATACCAAACTCCAAAAGTGTTTTTATTTGTCAACTTTAAATTACTATTTAATGTGTTAAAAGGACCTAATGGACGTTGCCCTATAGGAAAACCATCTTGAGTTAACAAACTCTCAACTTCATAATTCTCATTAATCCTCTTTAAATTGTAATCTGAATTATCTGTCAAGTGTTCTAAGTCACCATTGCCTGTAAAATCCCCTGAAATCAATGTTGTATTTAACCGATTATAAGAAAAAGCCCCCGCCTTATTACTGTAATTTAAATTCTGAGGGAATACTGATTGATTTACATTATAAGTAAAAGTTATGGGTTTTAGACTTTTAGTATTATCACCTGTTTTTTCTTGTATACTTATTAATCTTTCATAACCTGTAGAAGTTAAATCATGAGTAAGATAATAATTTTTATAAGCTATATTATTCCCTTTTATTTTAATTTCACTTAAGACTTTATCATTTAAAAACTCATACCCATTAATAAAATAATTTTCACTTCTATTTTTTGTTTTGTAAATTAATTCAATTTCATTGATTCCAATATTTGTATCAGTACCATAATGAATTTTATTCAAAGTATAAATTTGACCGCCTCCTGGTATATAAGTTGATGAGTAAGCATAATTAATCCTAATACCTTGTGGATTTTGCCAATAGAAAATTGGCCATTCAGTATTTACGCTTGTTGTGCTGACAATTAAACCATAATATGAAATACTTCCATCTGGATATTCAACTTTAAAACTGTTTACTCCGTTATAAACAGCATAAGAAATCTTTAAGTTTGAAAATTGTTCCGTTACATATGTAGAACCTATTTGTCCATAAACTCCTGTATCTAGAATTAGCCTTTGACCGTCTAATGCAAATCTATCTAAATCATCAAAATCAACTGGATCATTTATACCGTCATGATACAAAGTAGAAGGAATTCTGGTTACTTTTGAAATACCCCCAATATTCCAACCTAAACCTGCTAAACCATAACCTGATTGGCTATTGTAATTTAAACTAATATTTGGCATTACATTGTTTATTCCGGGAGGCAAGACTATTGGAATGCTATAAATTGCCCCTCCAGTAGAAGAAACAGATAGTTCTCCAGGAGTTACACCAGCCTCAAGTCCAGACAAAGGAGGAAATAAAGTTGCAGTAGTGCCTCCTTCATCTGGATCTATAGGGTCTATCTCTATAGGGTCGTCACCTCCCACGCCTCCACCATCTGGAACACGACTATATAATATTGAATTATCTGATTGTTCAGTTTTACCTTTTACTTGAGAAAAAAGACAGTTAACAGTAAAAAAAGTTATTAGTAATAGTAATTTTCTCATGATTATTGTTTTACAATTTTTAATAGTTTTCTTTCTCCGTCTGCATAAACCAAAAGAAGATTATAATATCCTATAGGGTAATCTTGAAATGCAACACTTGTCATTTCAACATCTTTTAAATTAGTATAACTTCTAAGTAATTGACCAGTTAAGGAATAAACTTCTAAAGCAGTTACAGGGTTATTTATATTATTAGCCCATTTAACATACAACTCTTCACGAACTGGGTTTGGATAATATGATATTTGTTCAAATTCAGTGTCTTTAATTAAATCCTCTTCAACAATTGTTTCTA
>JBEDTP010000052.1:0-6373 GCA_040119075.1 Flavobacterium sp. | reverse complement strand
CTATACGATATCCATCTGGATCTAAAATCATTTTTCCATTTTCATTCCAATATGGATTTTTTGCTTCAATAAAACTAATGTTCTCTTTTTGAATATTTTCAAGAATAGAGTTATAGTTAATTATACTTTCAGGATAAAACACTAAAATATCATCTTCATTATAATTAAACTCAACAACTTCATTAGATTGTGTAAACTCTAAATGCCAATCTAAATCTGGTTTGCCAATGAAAATACCATCGTATTCATTATGATTTTCAAAACATCCAAGCAATTCAAACCCTAAAACTTTAATATAAAAGTATTTTATGTTTTCTAAATTGTTAGTATGTCTAGTAAATCGGAATTCCATATTTAATTATTTAAAACACAGATTAGATAAATCTAAATAATTTTAAAAATTTCTCAAATTTCTTTAATCAGTGTTGCTTAAGTTTTTACTGAATTAGCTTTTCTAATGTATATTCAATCAAATCTTCAACTACTTGATACGGATTATTACTGAAATCGCCTGTTGCTCTATTGGCAATAATTGCGTTTAAAGACAAACATTGGTGACCTAATAATTTTCCTAAACCATAAATAGCCGCAGTTTCCATTTCAAGATTAGTCATTCTTGTTCCTTTGAAATTGAAATTATCCATTTTAGTATTTAAATCAGTATCTTGGATGTCTAAACGTAAAACCCTTCCTTGAGGTCCGTAAAATCCGCCAGCCGTTCCGGTGAACCCTTTGTGCATTTTATTGCTAAATATCTTATCAGCTAATGTTTCACTCCCTTTAATTACATAAGGACGACCTTTTCTTAAATCCCAATTGGTTTGTTCAATAAATGCAGCTTCAATATCTTGTTCAGAAACTTCATCGATTAAATAGGAGCGAAGCATGTTGTCTAATCCTATAGCATATTCACTCATAACAAAGCTATCTACAGGAATGTCTTTTTGTAATGAACCAGAAGTTCCAATACGCACTATGTTTAAAGAAGTTAGCTTTTCTTTAGGTTTTTTTGTTACTAAATCGATGTTTACTAAAGCGTCCAACTCATTGATAACGATATCGATATTATCAGGACCAATTCCAGTTGAAATTACAGAAATTCGTTTTCCTTTATAAATACCAGTTTGAGTTTTAAATTCACGTTTTTGAGTGGTAAATTCAACCGAATCAAATCGATTGGTAATTTTCTCCACTCGGTCTTGATCGCCCACAAAAATAATATCATGCGCAATATTTTCAGGTTTTAAATTGATATGGTATAAACTCCCATCAGGGTTTAATATTAATTCTGAATTTTTAATCATTTTTATTTAATTGATAGTTGACAATTGACAATTGATAATTTTTTCTTATTTAATTATCCATTATCAATTATACATTATTAATTGTTTAATTGTATTCATCCTCCAACACGTTTGGTTTTAAAGCCTTTGTCTTGAAGTATTTTCATTATTTTATCTCTATAATCGCCTTGTATGATGATTTCTCCATCTTTAAAGCTTCCACCAACAGCTAATTTGCTTTTTATTTCTTTTGCTAAAAGTTTAAAGTCTTCATCTTCTCCTTCGTAACCAGAAATAATAGTGGTTGGTTTTCCTTTTCTCTTTTCATATTTACAAATCATTGGTTCTTTTTGAACGTATAATTCGTGTTCAGAATCATCAACAACTTCTTCCGAATTTTCGGAATCGTTTGAAGGTTCGTGATCTGGAAAGAGTTTTTTTAATTGGTCTTCTAAATTCATTTTTGCATTTTTTTGGAACGCGGATTTATCAGATTCGCTTACGCGAAACGCTGATTAATACTGATTTTTTTATATTGCTTTCAAATATTTTCTTTAATGTAAAATGTTTTTTGAACGCGGATTTAACAGATTCGCTTACGCGAAACGCGAATTAATACTGATTTTTTCTTAGTTTTCTTTTATTTTCAAATACTTTTCTTCTGAATTCAGGCTTTTTTCCAAAATTCAATAACAATCCTACTTCACAATCAGTTCCTCTTAAATAATTGAGCAATTGATTTTCGAATGCTTCTACTATACATTCGGCTGCTTTTAACTCTAGTATTACTGTATTGTTTACAATAATATCAGCATAATATTCACCTACGTTTTCTCCTTTGTAATAAACTTTAATCTTTTCATTAGAAGTTACTTCTAATCCTTTATTCTTTAATTCTATAAGTAGTGCGTTATGATACACTTTTTCCAGAAAACCATAGCCTAGTTCATTATAAACGTCGTAGAATGTTTTTAAAATTAACGATGTTAATTCATTATGTAATAAGTGCATATAATAATTATTAAAATCTGTAAAATCTGCGTTTTACGAAGTAAATCCGTTTAATCCGCGTCCTAATTTTGGCTTGTATTATTTATTCAATCTGTGTTCAACACTAAAAAGCAAAAAGACATTAAGATGAACTCAATGTCTTTTCTTTATACTATAAAATTAAAATTATTTTTTAATCAATCCTAATTCTACCAATCTTTCATGTAAAAATTCACCTGCAGTGATGTCTTCAAATCCTTTTGGATTATTTTCATCAATACATTCTGGTAAACAGTTTAATGACATATCACTAACTGGGTGCATGAAAAATGGAATTGAAAAACGAGAAGTTCCCCATAATTCCCTTGGTGGATTAACTACTTGATGAATCGTAGATTTTAATTTGTTATTGGTATGTCTTGCCAACATATCACCAACATTAATCATCATTTCATCTGGTTCAGCGATAGCATCAATCCAGTCACCGTTATGGTTTTGAACTTGTAAACCTTTACCTTGAGCACCCATTAATAGCGTAATCAAGTTAATGTCTCCATGAGCAGCAGCTCTTACAGCTCCTTCTTTTGGTTCATCAGTAATAGGTGGGTAGTGAATAGGACGTAAAATACTGTTCCCGTCTTTTATAAATTTATCAAAGTAAAATTCATCTAAACCAATGTGAATTGCTAAGGCTCTTAAAACATAAACACCGGTTTTTTCAATTAATTGATACGCTTCTTTACCTACAGCGTTAAATTTAGGCAATTCTTTAACTTCAACATTATCAGGGTATTCTCCTGCATATTTTGACCCTTCTGAAACATATTGTCCAAAGTGCCAAAATTCTTTTAAATCTCCAGCAGAACGACCTTTAGCATGTTCTTTACCAAAAGAAACATAACCTCTTTGTCCTCCAATACCAGGAATTTCATAACTTTCTTTAGTTTCTAAAGGTAAATTGAAGAAATTTCTAACTTCACTATACAAATCTTCAACCAATTTGTCATCTAAGAAATGACCTTTTAATGCTACGAAACCAATTTCTTCGTAGGCTTTTCCGATTTCATTTACAAATTTTTGTTTACGTGCCGGATCATCCGACAGGAAATCACGTAAGTCAACACTAGGAATTTTTTGCATTATATTACAATTTGTTTAAAACTTACAATAGGCTTTATACCTACATAAAACAAAAGTAATTAAATATTTTTAATTGAAAATATGAAAGTTGTTAACATTATAAAAATCTAGTTTAAAGCTGTTTATATTTATTGATAATTTTTTTATAACAATACGCTTTGAAAATGTTATTTTTCATACATTTGGTTCCAAATTAAAAGCACTCATTTTATGAATTTTGACAGACAAGATTTAACAAACGAACAGTTATTAGATTTATACAAGAAATTATTAAAGCCAAGGCTTATTGAAGAAAAAATGTTGATTCTTTTGCGTCAAGGTAAGGTTTCAAAATGGTTTTCTGGAATAGGGCAAGAAGCAATATCAGTAGGTATTACTTCGGTTTTAGATAAAGATGAGTACATTTTACCTATGCACCGTAACTTAGGTGTATTTACAACAAGAGATATTCCATTGCACCGTTTATTCTCACAATGGCAAGGTAAAAAAACTGGTTTTACAAAAGGTAGAGACAGAAGTTTTCACTTTGGAACACAAGAGTTTAAGTTGGTTGGAATGATTTCGCATTTAGGTCCGCAATTAGGAGTTGCAGATGGAATTGCTTTAGCCAATAAATTAAAGAAAAACGGAAAAGTAACCGCTGTATTTACAGGAGAAGGTGCAACTTCTGAAGGAGATTTTCACGAAGCGTTAAACATTGCAGCCGTATGGGATTTACCAGTATTGTTTGTAATTGAAAACAATGGTTATGGATTATCTACACCAACAAATGAGCAATACCGTTGTGAAAACCTTGCCGATAAAGGTATTGGTTTTGGTATGGAAAGCCATATAGTTGACGGAAACAACATATTAGAAGTAGTAAACTTGATTTCTAAATTAAAAGCTTCTATGGTCGATAATCCTCGTCCGGTTTTGCTAGAGTTTAAAACGTTTAGAATGCGTGGACACGAAGAGGCGAGTGGTACAAAATATGTTCCGCAAGAGCTTATGGACCTATGGGCAATTAAAGATCCTATTGAAAATTTTAAAGAATTCTTACTTAGAACAAACGTTTTAAACGAAGAAACAGATACAGCATATAGAACAGAAATTAAAGCAGAGATAGACGAACATTGGGCAATTACACAAGGTGAACCTGATGTTGTTGCAGATTTAACCGAAGAGTTAAATGACATGTATGAACCATATGATTTTGAAGAATTTAAACATTCTGACGAAGTAGAAAATATACGTGTGGTTGATGCCATTTCAAATGCATTAAGACAATCAATGGAGCGTCATGATAACTTGGTTATTATGGGACAAGACATTGCCGAATATGGTGGTGCTTTTAAAATCACCGATGGTTTTGTAGACGCTTTTGGAAAAGAAAGAGTTCGTAATACGCCTATTTGTGAAAGTGCTGTGGTTTCGGCTGCAAACGGACTTTCAATTAACGGTCATAAAGCTATTATGGAAATGCAGTTTGGAGATTTCGTTTCTACGGGTTTTAACCCAATTGTAAACTTATTGGCAAAACAACATTACCGTTGGAATGAAAAAGCCGATGTTGTAGTGCGTATGCCTTGTGGTGGTGGAACTCAAGCAGGACCTTTCCATTCGCAAACAAACGAAGCTTGGTTTACTAAAACACCAGGTTTAAAAGTAGTTTACCCTGCGTTTCCTTACGATGTAAAAGGTTTGTTGAATACTGCAATTAACGATCCAAACCCTGTTATGTTCTTTGAACACAAACAATTGTATAGAAGTGTGTACCAAGATGTTCCTGTAGATTATTATACGATTCCTTTTGGAAAAGCATCGTTAATTAAAGAAGGAAATGACGTTACTGTTATTTCGTTTGGAGCAGGAGTACACTGGGCTTTAGATACATTGAATAAAAACCCTGAAATTTCAGCAGATTTAATAGATTTAAGAACCTTACAACCGTTAGATGTTGAAACTATTTACGCCTCTGTAAAGAAAACGAGTAAAGTAATTATTTTAACAGAAGATACGCTGTTTGGTGGTGTTGCAAGTGATATTTCGGCAATGATAATGGAAAATTGCTTTGAATATTTAGATGCTCCAGTAAGAAGAGTAGGAAGTATAGAAAGTGCTATTCCTTTTGTAAAAGCATTAGAAGACCAATATTTACCTAAAGTGCGTTTTGAAGAAGATTTAAAAGCATTATTGGCGTATTAATAGCATAAACATAAAGAGTAAAAAGGAGTTTCCAATTAGGAAGCTCTTTTTTTTTGTACTTGATTTTTGAAAGTTATTGAAAGTTGTTGAAAAGTAGCTTCAAAATAGGTGTTTATACTTACCAATTTGTAAATGCTTTTTTGTTAAATTTGTTTTATCTACTAATAGCGGATATATAACGTTAGGGGTAATTAAAAAAAACTATGCGAATAAAAGAATTAGAGATCGTATCATTTCGTGGAATACCTAATAATCTTCATATTGATTTTCCAATAAAAAATAATAAACCAACAAGCTTGATTATTGTTGGTGATAACGGTGTTGGTAAATCAAGTATTATTGATGCTGTAGAATTTTGTCTTCAAGGACATATTGCACAAAACAAAAAACTGACAAACCCTCATAGCCCATCATTACTATCACTCAAAAGTACTAGAAAGCCGAATATTACCATAAAATTGGATAATGATGAAATAATGAATCGCAAAATATTAAATGATGAACAAGGATTGTTAAGTAATATTAAAAATCCTCACAGCGCATTCTCTATCTCTCCATTTGTAATTCGTCGTCATGATATATTAAGATTTATAAATACTTCAGAAGCTGAAAGAACTCTAGTTTTTAGCAATTATTTGAGAAATGAAATTAATGGTGAATGGGCAGAACATCCAGAAGACGAACTTAATCGACGTCTATCTGAAAGGTTAATTGCAAAGAAAGAACGCGATAGTTTAATTAAAAAATTAGCATTATCTCTTAAAATTGATGCG
>JBEDTP010000051.1:0-6416 GCA_040119075.1 Flavobacterium sp. | reverse complement strand
TATTATTTCCAACTGTTTTTCCTGACCAATTCAAAACTTCAGAAGGAACTGTCCATTTATATTTTGAAGCTACAGCTGTAGTTTTAACCTTGGTATTGTTAGGGCAATTGTTAGAGGCAAAAGCACACAGTAGAACAAGTGGAGCTATTAAAGAGTTATTAAAATTAGCACCAACCGAAGCTACCTTAGTGATTGATGGTGAAGAAAAAGTAATTTCAATTCACGACATTAAAAAGGGAGATATAGTTAGAGTAAAACCTGGAGAAAAAATTCCTGTAGATGGAATCATTACGGAAGGAAACAGCACCATTGATGAATCAATGATTACTGGAGAACCTATTCCAGTAGATAAAAAAATGGACGATAAAGTAAGTTCTGGAACCATAAACGGAACAAAATCTTTTTTAATGATTGCCGAAAAAGTAGGTTCAGAAACTTTATTATCACAAATTGTTCAAATGGTTTCAGATGCAAGTCGTTCGAGAGCACCCATTCAAAATTTAGTAGATATAATTTCAAAATATTTTGTACCCATTGTAGTTTTAATATCAGTTATTACATTTTTTATTTGGTGGATTTTTGGACCAGAACCTAAATTGGTTTATGGATTTATTAATGCAATTGCGGTCTTAATAATTGCTTGTCCGTGTGCATTAGGATTAGCAACACCCATGTCAGTTATGGTTGGAGTTGGTAAAGGAGCAAAATCAGGTGTATTAATTAAAAATGCAGAAGCCATTGAGAAAATGGATAAAATTGATGTTTTAATAACCGATAAAACAGGAACACTAACTGAAGGAAAACCATCAGTTGAAAAAATTATTACAAAAGATGTAGATGAAAATACCACTTTAGGAAAAATTGCATCTCTAAATCAAAATAGCGAACATCCATTGGCAACAGCAGTTGTAAATTTTGCTAAATCTAAAAACAGTACTTTTTTTAAAGTAGAAAAATTTGACTCTATAACAGGAAAAGGAGTAATAGGATTTATTGACAATGAAAAAGTCAGTTTAGGCAACAAAAAACTTTTAGAGCAAGAAGGTATTCAAGATTTTTCAAGTATAGAACAAGAAGTTATTGAAGAACAAAAGTTAGGTAAAACAGTTTCTTACATCGCTTTCGATAAAAAAGTAGTAGGATATATAACCATTACAGATGCTATAAAAAAATCAAGTTTAGAAGCTATTAACGAGTTAAAGCGACAAGGAGTTCAAGTTATTATGCTAACTGGTGATAATGAAAATACAGCAAGAGCTGTTGCCTCTGAACTTAATTTAACGGATTTCAAAGCAAGTTGCTTACCACAAGATAAATTAGAATACATCAAAGAGTTACAAGCCAAAGGTAAAATAGTAGCAATGGCAGGTGATGGTATAAACGATGCTCCAGCATTAGCACAATCTGATATTGGAATCGCAATGGGAACAGGAACCGATGTTGCCATCGAAAGTGCAAAAATTACTTTGGTAAAAGGAGATTTAAAAGGAATTGTAAGAGCAAAAAACCTAAGTCATGCTGTAATGAAAAATATCAAACAAAACTTATTTTTTGCTTTTATATATAACGTTTTAGGAATTCCAATTGCTGCTGGTGTTTTATTTCCAGTTTTTGGTTTATTACTTTCTCCAATGATTGCAGCTTTAGCAATGAGCTTTAGTTCTGTATCAGTTATTGCTAATGCATTACGATTAAGAACTATAAAAATTTAAAAGACAAATTTATTTATTTAAACAACTAAAAATAATTAGCTATTTTAACAATAATTTTAACACAATGAAGTTTTATACAAACTAACCTAAATTGTATTAAAATGAATGAGTATTGTCTGAATTTTTTTAGTGAATTTGAAAAGGAGTATCAAAACATTAAAACTACAAATTCAGACAGTATTGTTATTGCACATAAAGTCACAGAATTAATTGAAACTAGAAGTAAGGAATTATTCAAATGGCTAAAAAAACATAAATTTAGTTCTCCAGAAGAAGAAATATATTTTTTCAAAGACTTGAAACCTATATTTATATCAAAACTTATCTACTACAAAACAGTTTTAAGTATAGAAACGAACTTACCAACTTCAAAAAAGAATAAGATTAAATTTTATGAAGATGCTTTAAATTTAATTCAAGAAAACACCAATAAGAATAGAAAGTTCTATGAATATTATAGAGCAAGAGCTTCACATAAAGACAAAATTTATTTCTTGAGAAATTGTGATGCTAACATTTTAAAAAGAGATTGTTCTTTGATCAATTACGATGTAAAATTATGTACTACGCATGATTACAATATGGCTGTGATGATTGCCAACGATACATTGACCAACTATCTAGAAAATAAAATAGAACAATTAGAAAATAATTGTACAATAGTTCATCCATCCATACAACAAACTGTTAATTGGACTGGTACTAAAATTGATTTAATCGAATTAATTTATGCCTTACACCATTCCAAAAAATTAAACAATGGTAACACTGATATAAAAGAATTAGCAGTATTCTTTGGTAAAATTTTAAATCAAGATATTGAAGAAAATATTTATCGTTTTTACATTGATATTAAAAACAGAAAAACAGGTCGTTCCAAATTCATCAATCAACTTTCAGAAGTACTAGAAAAGCAAATACTAGAAGAAGAAAATGAAAGTAAATAACCTTTTTTACTGATAAATATTTTCCAAAAACACACAACTTGTGTTCAGGTTGTGAATTAGCTTAAAAATGCCATGATTTTCACCTAATTTCCCACATTGAATTTTAAAGCTGAAAGGAATTCAATTCAATAAAGCTAGAAAACAAAGCACTTTGTACTATTTTAATAAAAAATCGTACACAACTTGTGTTTAGGTTGTGAAATAAAATCAATCAAACTTCACAAATTTGTATTACCGATTTATTAAGGTCATTTTTTGATGTTAATCGGTAATGTATAATAATCTAAAACACAAGTTATGGCAATCGAAGTTATTACTCGTGAAGACTTAAACGAATTTCGTAGTCTTCTTCTAAATGATTTAAAAGAAATCATACAATCCAAACCACAACAAACAAAACAGTGGCTCAAATCCAAAGAAGTCAGAAAGCTGTTAAACATTTCTCCAGGAACATTACAAAACCTCCGCATCAACGGAACACTAACATATACTAAAGTGGGTGGCATCATGTATTATGACAATTCAGACATCGAAAAACTCCTAAACGGCAACAAAGTACATGCTTTACCAACACTATTCAAGTAGTAAGTTAACCGTCAGTTCGAGTGTTATTCTAAAATGCGTTAGCTTTTTAGAATAATGTATCGAGAACCTCATAATTCATAACTCATAATTCATAACTCGTAATTATCATGAACTATATCAAACACCTAACCGGCTTTTTCGAAAAAGTAGCAATAGACAAATCACTCAACCCAACACACGTTAGTTTATACATAGCTTTATTCCAATTCTGGAATTGCAATCGCTTTAAAAATCCAATCAGTATTTCTCGCGATGAGGTTATGCGAATAAGTAAAATCAGTTCCAAAGCAACGTATCATAAATGCCTTAAAAATTTACACAGTTTAGGATATATCAATTACGAACCATCCTATAATCCATTCAAAGGAAGTCACGTGTATTTATTCAACTTTTCAGATGATTTAAAGCCCATTCAAAAAAGCGAAAGAAAACCAAAAAATGAACCTCTTTTTGAACAAGTTGATGAACAAGCTCTAAACAAGTCTTGTACTAGTGATAAAACAAGTAGTGAACAAGCACTAGTACCTTCTATAAACTATATAAACAATACAAACAATTTAAACATTGAAAACGTTTCAAACTTGAACGAGCAAGCAAAAAATTTTGAAGAAATAAATAATTTTCAATTAAAAAACGAAAATTTAAAAGAAGAAAAAAGTTCCGCGAAAAAAGAAGAAAAGTTACATCCGTTAATCGAAGAAGTTAAAACCTATTTCCAAGAAAATAATTTTCCGGAACAAGAAGCTCAAAAATTCTTCAACTACTTCAAAAGTGTTGGTTGGTTAGTTGGTGGTAAAACACCAATGGTCGATTGGCAAGCAGCAGCACAAAATTGGATATTAAACAGCATTAATTTTAATCACAACACCGACACAACACCACCTAATCGAGCAAAACACCTCAACACAGGAACAGACAAAGATTATTCAGAACCTCTTTAAACTTCCCTTCCTTTGGAGGGGTGCCCAAAGGGCGGGGTGGCTAATCCGTTCTAATCTGTTAAATCTGTCTCATCCGTGTTCCAAAAACTTCGCTTTAGCGAACAAAAAATCAGGCAAATGAATGAAAATATAAAATCCCACTACAACTACCCAGAAATAATAATAAAGCTCGAAGCAAAAGGCATCGAACTATACGGCAATCATTTCAAAATACAAGAAACAGATTACCCAATCGTTTACAAACTCATTGCCTATTTCCTCAAAGATGAACCAACATGCTTTCAATACAACATCAACATCAATAAAGGAATATTACTTTCTGGACCAATCGGCTGTGGAAAAACATCACTAATGAACTTAATGAAATACCTGGCACAAACAGAAAATAAATTTTCAGTAAAACCCTGCAGAGATATCAGCTTTGAATTCATACAAGATGGTTACGAAGTCATACATCGCTACAGTAAAGGCAAACTTTACCAAGCAGAATCAAGAACCTATTGCTTCGACGATTTAGGAACAGAAAACAACATCAAATATTTTGGAAACGAATGCAATGTAATGGCAGAAATTCTATTAAGTCGATATGATCTATTCATTGCAAAAAAACTCCAAACACATATAACCACAAATCTTTCCGCTTCAGAAATTGAAAAAAATTATGGCAATCGTGTTAGGAGTAGATTGAGAGAATTATGCAATTTAATAGCATTTGAAAATATTGTAACAGACAAGAGAAAATAAATTAACTTTCGGCAACAAAACCAATTTACTGCCAAAATAACTATAAAGAACAACGCCATATTGCATATCGCAATATGAAATATGAAAGGGTAAAATATTGTTTTTCAAAAAATAAATTAGTAATATTGCATATCGCAATATGAAATATATGCAACAATCAAAAAATAATTTAAAGCCACAAGACGTATTAATACTCCTAAAAATCATCGCTTTAGGTGAGCAGCCTTGGTTTCATCACACTATTGCTCAAGAACTTGGTATAAGTCAATCAGAGGTCAGTCAATCGCTAAACCGTTCCAAATATGCAGGATTAATAGACGAAGTAAGAAAAAAAGTAAACAAATTGGCATTTACCGAATTTTTACTTCATGGTGTTGCCTATGCTTTTCCACAACAACCAGGCGCCATAGTTAGAGGTGTTTTAACAGCACATGCTGCAGAACCTCTAAACAAAATAATCAATTCAAACGAAAAATACGTTTGGCCCTATGCAAAAGGTTTAGAAAGAGGACAAGCAATAGAACCATTATACAACACAGTGGTAGAAGCAACATTAAACGATAAAGAGTTGTACGAATTACTAACAATGGTAGATGCAATAAGAGTAGGAAGAATTCGAGAAAAAGAAATAGCAAAAAAAGAACTAGAAAAAAGAATTCTAAATGCATAACAAAGTCATAAATCTTGCTTTAGTAGCTCAAGTAGCACAAGGATTACAAGAGCTGAAAGATAAAATGGTATTCATTGGAGGAGCTGTAATTAGTTTATATACAGATGATCCTGCGGCTGAAGAAATTCGACCAACAGCTGATATTGATATGACCATAAATTTAGCAAATTATGCCGAATGGGCTCAAATGCAAGAACGCTTAGCAGAGTTAAATTTTTATCCCGACCCACAAGGACAATCCATTTGCTCTTATAAGTTCCAAAACATAGCAATCGATATTATGCCGGCTGATGATAGCAGTATTGGTGTGTCAAATATATGGTACAAACCAGGTTTTAAGTATTCACAACAAATAGCATTAGAAGATGGAACAGTGATAAGCATTTTACCTGCACCTTATTTTCTTGCCACAAAACTAGAAGCATTCAAAGATAGAGGACAAAACGATTTTTACGGCAGCCACGATTTCGAAGACATTATCTATTTAATAGACAACAGAACAATAATTGTAGCCGAAATTTTAGCTGCAGATGAAGACATTCGAGAATACATAAAAACAGAATTAACTACAATCAAAAACCACAAACAGGCAGAAGAGATTTTAGCGATGCACATCCACCCATTAATTCGTGAAGAACGATTTAAAATGTTGATGGAGAAAATAGAGAAAATAATACGTTAAAAAAGAATCATAACTTATACTTAATTTTCTTAAACTAATTAAAATTGGTACTATCCTATAAAGTGTTAAGTTCCACAAAAGTAATTCCTATAAAACTATAACATTTTTTTATTAATAAATAATATTGCCCTTTCT
>JBEDTP010000050.1:0-6459 GCA_040119075.1 Flavobacterium sp. | reverse complement strand
TCAGAATATTATAGCATTCCTGTTTCTGGCGGAAAAGCAGTTAAATTAAAAGAACATAAAGGTTTAATAAATGATAAAAATATTTCTTTAAATGGAAATTGGACACTTTCAGACAAAGAAGTAAAGATTAATAATGTTGATGGAAAGGACTTTTATCCTGAATTAGAAAAAAGTGATGTTAAAATTTATGATGCGCTAGACTATCGCCATTGGGATACATATAATCAAGGAAATCACAATCATGTAATTATTACACATACAAATGGTGAGGAAATAGACATCATGAAAGACGAACCATATGACGCTCCTCAAAAACCTTTTGGCGGTGATGAAGATTATATTTGGTCGCCAGATGGTTCTAAAGTAATTTATGTTTCTAAAAAGAAAACAGGAACCGCTTACGCTACAAGCACAAATACCGATTTATATGAATATGATGTAGTTACTAAAACAACTAAAAACTTAACTGAAAAGAATTTAGGTTATGATGTTGCGCCACAATTTTCTCCTAACGGAGATTTATCTTGGCTGCAAATGAAACGCGATGGTTTTGAAGCCGATAAAAACGATATTATAGTTCGTCACAAAGGCCTAGACATTAATATAACATCTAATTGGGATGGGACAGTAGATAGTTTTACGTGGAGTAAAGACGGAAAAAAAGTGTATTTCTTAGCGCCTGTTGATGGAACAAAACAATTATTTGAAGTTAATTTTCCTGGTTTAACAAAAATTGCAGTTCGTATAAATCAAATTACCGAAGGACAGTTTGATGTAAACCAAATTATAGGTTTTCATGAAAATTCGGTTTTGGTTACTCGAAGCGACATGAATCATGCGAATGAAATATTTAGCTATGATTTAAAAAAGAAAATTTGGAAACAAATTACTAATGTTAATACAGAAGTGTATTCCAAATTAGCTTTACCAAAGGTTGAAAAACGAATGGTAAAAACTTCCGATGGAAAAGACATGTTGGTTTGGGTAATTTTACCACCAAATTTTGATGCAAAAAAGAAGTATGCTGCCCTTTTATATTGCCAAGGTGGACCGCAAGGAGCTTTATCTCAATTTTATTCATTTAGATGGAATTTTCAAGTAATGGCTTCACAAGATTATATTATTGTAGCTCCAAACAGACGTGGAATGCCTGGTCATGGTGTAGCATGGAACGAACAGATTAGTAAAGATTGGGGCGGACAAGCAATAGAAGATTATTTAAGCGCTATTGATGATGTTTCGAAAGAATCTTATGTTGACAAAGAAAGATTAGGCGCTGTTGGCGCAAGTTATGGCGGTTATTCAGTGTTTTATTTAGCGGGAATACACAAAAACAGATTCAAAACGTTTATTGCGCATGCCGGAATTTTCAACACACAAAGCATGTATGGAACAACTGAAGAAGTGTTCTTTACCAATTGGGATATGGGCGGCGCATATTGGGAAAAAGGAAATGCTGCTGCTCAAAAAGCGGTTAATGAGTTCAACCCTATTAATTTCGTTAACAATTGGAATACTCCTATTTTCCTTATTCAAGGAGCAAAAGATTATAGAGTTCCTGTAGGGCAAAGTCAAGAAGCGTTTCAAGCAGCTCAATTAAAAGGAATTAAAAGCCGTTTTATGTTATTCCCAGAAGAAAACCACTGGATTTTAAAACCACAAAACGGATTGGTTTGGCAACGTGAATTTTTTAAATGGTTGAAGGAAACTTTGTAGAAAAATAAAGTTCGATTTCAAAAAACAAATACAAGAGCAAATGCTAAATCAATAATTCTTAAAATTGCTCTTGTACTTGAAATTGAACCTTCTGTTTTGAATTCTAATAACCTAATTTCATTCGAACACGTTGTAAAACACCATTTGCAACTTCGCTCGCTTTTTCAGCACCTTGAAGTAATAGAGCATCAACTTCTTCTAGATTATTGATGTAGTAATTGTATTTTTCTCTTTCGGCAGCAAATTTTTCAACAATTAGCTCAAATAACTCTTGTTTTGCATGTCCGTATCCGTAATTTCCTCCTTCATAATTAACACGCATTTTTTCTATTTGAGCTGATGTTGCTAATAATTTATATAAAGTAAAGCAATTACAAGTATCTGGATTTTTTGGTTCTTCAAGTGGGGTACTATCTGTTTCGATAGACATTATTTGTTTTCGCAAACTTTTATCATCTAAAAATATATTGATAAAATTATTTGCCGATTTACTCATTTTTCCACCATTTGTACCAGGAACAATCATCGTGTTTTCATCAATTTTAGCTTCAGGTAAGACAAATGTTTCTCCCATTTGATGGTTAAATCGAGATGCTACATCACGAGTAATTTCTAAATGCTGTAATTGATCTTTCCCTACAGGTACAAATTCTGCATCATATAATAAAATATCTGCTGCCATAAGCATTGGATAGGTAAATAACCCTGCATTTACATCTTCTAACCTATCGGCTTTATCTTTAAATGAATGTGCTAATGTTAAACGTTGAAACGGAAAGAAACAACTTAGATACCAAGAAAGTTCAGCTGTTTGTGGAACATCGGATTGACGGTAAAAAACCACTTTATTCACATCTAAACCACAAGCTAACCAAGCAGCAGCCGTGCTATAGGTATTTTCACGAAGTGTCTTACCATCTTTTATTTGGGTAATGGAATGCAAATCAGCAATAAATAAAAACGGTTGATTTTTAGGATCATTTGCCATTTCAATTGCTGGAATAATTGCGCCTAATAAATTTCCTAAATGTGGTGTTCCAGTACTTTGAACTCCTGTTAATATCTTTGCCATTTCTATATATTTTGCACAAAAATAGGGTTTTTACCCAAATGGTAAAAGAGTAATGCTAAAAGGTTAAGTAATATTGTTATTTTTGAAACCAATTAAATATTTATAATAAATGAAAATACTTAAAATAGCTTTTTGGATTCTTTGGCGCATTTGGTTTTATGTATTGATAATGGTTCCTATTATTATTTTATTTCCAGTTTTATTTTTTTTAGTTCTAACTGACAAAACATATCCTTTATTCTATAGAGTTGCTCGTTTTTGGGGTAAAACAGTATTGTTTGGTATGGGTTTTTATTATAAAGTTGAATTTGAACAGCCTCTTGAAAAAGGGAAAAGTTATATGCTTGTTGCAAACCATACATCCATGACAGATGTAATGTTAATGCTTGCGGTTGTAAAAGACAATCCTTTTGTTTTTGTTGGAAAAAAAGAACTGGTCAAAATTCCTGTTTTTGGATTTTTCTACAAACGTGTTTGCATAATGGTTGATCGAAGCAGTAGCAAAAGTAGGTTTAGAGTATTTGAATTGGCTCAAAAAAGATTACATCAAGGATTAAGTATTTGTATTTTCCCTGAAGGTGGTGTTCCTGAAGATGAAAGTATTGTTCTAGATGCTTTTAAAGACGGGGCATTTAGATTAGCAATTGAACATCAAATTCCAATTATCCCTATGACTTTTGCCGATAATAAAGAACGGTTTTCATTTACTTTTTTAAGTGGAAGCGTAGGGAAAATGAGGGTAAAAGTTCATTCTGCTATAGATACTCAAAATCTTATTATTGAAGACAAAACAAAAATTAAGGAAAAAGTAAGAAACATTATTTTAGAACAACTAAATGTTTTTAATAATTAACCTAAAAAAGCCTCGCAAATTTGCGAGGCTTTTAAGTTTCAAAAGTATGAGAATTGAAACAAACTTAACTTAAGCTTAACCAACAAAAGCTTAAAAACTAAAACTTATTCCAGAATACAACCCTACAAAATAAGGCTTGAAATTTCCGGAGTCATTACTAAAAGTATTGATTTGGTATTTAAACATAGGTTGAAAATTTGCTTGGAAAGATTTCCAAAAAGTATATTTAAAACCCAAACCGACATTACTACTAAAATGTATATTATTTAAATTATTTGCCTCTCCAATATTTATCTCTGAACCATTAGAAACTAAAGATACTCTATTCTCATTTAAAAACAATGTACTCATTCCTCCAATAACATTAATCCCAAATTTTTTATCCAATAACTTATAACTTAATTCTAAAGGAACTTCTATGTATCCCATTTTCTGATTAATCTCGCCTTCAAATTTTTCAACAACAGTACCAGACATATTAATTGTATTTGACTGAGATAATCTTTTACTTTGAACAGATAGCATTGAACCTGTTTGGGAAGGAGTTACATTCTCCATTGTTCTGGCATTAACATCTTGAAAAAACACAACATCATTTGTATCATAATCTAAAGAAAGTGTATTAACTCCAGCTTTAACGCTCCATTTTTTTGAAAGTTCATACTCCAAACCTAATCCAAAACTCAAACTGTTTCCGTAATCCTTACTATTACTTTCAAGTTTTGAATCTAATGAAGACCCCTGTGATACAGAATTAAAATAAACGGGAGAAGCAACAGTGCTTACTGCCCATTTATTTCTTTTCTCTTTTTCTTTTTCATCAACATTCTTCCCTTCCAATTTTTCTCTAAGCAATTTCTCCAATGGATTTTCTTCAGTTTCAACTGAGGCCAAAAGGATACTATCTTCAATTGCATTTGCAATTATATTTTCATTTGTAATTAATAACGAATCTGTTTTTTCAAAACTTGAAGAATTCTCAGAAACAACAACTTCATTATTAAGATTATTGCTTGAATTTAACAGCTCTATCTTAGATTTATCAATTAATATGTTTTTTTCTTCATTATTGTTTAAAACGACTTGATTTTTGCTAATAGGATTACTGGTTTGATTAACAAATAATTCTTCATTATTATTAGTATTTAATTTATTTTGCGCTTTACCATTGGTCGCAAAATTTTGAGTATCAACTATAGAATTATTAGTGTTTGGGCTAACAAACAATTGCTCATTATTTATCCCTCTATTACTTAAGTCCTTTGAACTTTTTTCGTTTTTATTATTAGTTAAGTTCTGTTGGTTTTTGTTATCAAGTGAAGTATTTAATTGATTATTAAATACTTCATTGTTCTTTATAGAGGATTTATTGATTGTATTTTGCTCTTTGTTTAATACTACTCTGTTATTTACGGTTCTGTATTTATTTTGAATGGCTTCTTTATTCTGATCTGAATTATCGTCTTCTAAAACAAAATTATTATTAAACAATCCTTCATCTTCTAATAAAATCTTATTCTTAATTGTATTTTTTTGATTCGTTGATGTGTTAGTCTTCTCATCAGATGTTTTTTCTACATTTGAAATAGGATTATCATTTAAGAAGTTAGAATCATCATTAATTAAACTTGAATCATTTCCTTTATTCACAAAAAGAAAAAAGCCCAATATTAAAGAAGCTGCTATTCCAACAGGTTTAAACCAAAATGGAATTACCCTTCTTTTCTTTTTCTTTTGATTTAAACGCGACTCAATATTATCCCAAGAATCTAGCGGCGGTATTGCCTCAAAGTCTTTGAATTTTTCTTGAAAAAGACGTTCTATGTTTTTACTTTCTTTCATTTGTTTAAACTATATTTCATCTGTAAAAAATATATCGCATTACAAATTATTGTTCTTGCTAACGCAAACTCGTTACTATTTGCGATTCACTTTACTTTTGGAATTGACATCTTCGAATTCAACTCAATTTTTTCTTTTAATATCATTTTTGCTCTCGCTAAATTTGATTTAGATGTTCCAGAATTAATATTCAACATTTCTGAAATTTCTTTATGAGAATACCCATCTAAAACATATAAATTAAAAACCAATCTATACCTGTCAGGTAATTCTTGTATTATTCTTGTTAAAAAATCTAACGAAATATTTTCGTCATCAATTTCTATACTTGAATCATCGGCTATATTTTCAGAAACTATTTCAAAAACACTCTGATTTCTATATTGTTGTAACACATAGTTAATTACAACTCTCTTACACCAACCTTCAAAAGAACCTTTAAAATTATACTTTTCAATTTTTTCAAAAATTAACAAAAATCCTTCTTGTAAATTATCTTGAGCTTCTTCATAACTTCTCGAATACTTAAGGCAAACTGCAAAAATTTTAGGACTTAATGTCTTGTAAATTTGCTCTTGAGCTCTAGTATTTCCCTTTTTACAATCATTTATGATTTGTTCAAGTATCAATCCTTTTTTATTAATTTACTTCTACATCGTATTCTAAATATTCGTCAACTCCATCTAAATTTGTGCCTGTCCAAAACTTAAAATGATACGTTGCTAATTCGGTTGGCTTAAACCTAAAAATCACTTCATAAGGTCCTTCATCTTCTGCATTTTGACAATTATTTTCGTTTAGTTTAATTGCATATATAGCTAAAACACGTGTTAGACCATCTGCTTGATAATAAAAGCCGTCGTATAAATGACATGTTGTTGGCCTTCTATATTTAATCAATATTTCACTTTCTTGATTTAATTCCATAGTTGATGGAATTACTACTGATTCTACAGGTAAAATTACATCAACTGAA
>JBEDTP010000049.1:0-6466 GCA_040119075.1 Flavobacterium sp. | reverse complement strand
CGGTCCATAATAAAACTAAAAATGTTCCAAAAAGTAAACCTTGTTTGTTTCTAGCTTCTGTTTTCCAATACATATAGTAAAGAATAGCAAAAACAAAAATATAACCAAATGCTTCGTATAATTGAGCAGGATGTTTAGGTGCCACATCAGCTAATAATTGAGCAAATTGTGGGTCGTTTTCAATTGCTTTATAAGCTTCATTTGAATTTTGTATTTGTGTTGCGTCAAAAGCTTGTCTTGGTGTGTACCAGTCTCTAATAAACTTTATTCCAAAAGAAGAATTTGTTTCGGTACCTACAATTTCAGAATTCATAAAATTACCTAGACGTACAAATATAGCGCCACTTGCAACTGGAATTACAATTCTGTCTAATATCCATAAAATAGGTTTTTGAATAACTTTTTTACTATAATAAAGCATTACAATTATAATAGCTATTGCTGCTCCATGACTAGCTAAACCTGCAAAACCAGTGAACTCCCAACCTTGAATGATTCCAAGTATCGATTCGTTAGCGTTTTCTCTAATAGGTAATAAAATTTCTAATTTATGATCTTTAAAATAATCCCAATCGTAAAAGAAAACATGCCCTAAACGTGCACCTACTAATGTAGCTAGCACAGTTGATACAAATAAATTATCTAGTTTTTCTAATGATTCACCTTCTCTTTCGTAAATAGCTTTCATTAAATACCAACCTAATCCAAAAGCAATAACAAACATTAAACTGTAAAACCGAATGTTTAAAAAGCCTAAGTCAATTCCTCCAGAAGGATTCCAAATCATATTTAAAGCGTAAAGCATATTTATGTATTTTTTATTTGAGGTTAAAAATAAATATTATAATTGGTAAAATTGTTAATAAAAAGACAAAATCAAATTCAAAAATCAAGAACAATTGCAATATTAAATGGTTATTCAAATTTCTTAAATCCGTTTTTATAACTTCTGAATTCAAAAATCGTTAATCTTCATTCGAAAATACTTTTTCAAGGCACTGGGTCATAACCACTTTTTCCCCAAGGATGACAACTCATAATTCTTTTCGTAGCTAAAAATCCGCCTTTAAATAATCCGTATTTTTTTAAAGCTTCAATTGAGTAGTGTGAACATGTTGGTTCAAACCTACAAGCAGCGGGTGTGTAAGGTGAAATGGCAACTTGATAAAATCGAAATAAGAAGATAAAAGGATAAGCAAGTATTTTGACTATTTTCATTTTTTTCTAAATTTCACTAATCACTAATCACTAATCACTAATCATTAATCACTAATCACTAATCATTAATCACTAATCATTAATTACTAATCATTAATTTACACTAAATCCAGTTCCGTCTTTACCATCTTTAAGTTGAATGCCAAGTGCTAATAATTTATCGCGAATTTCATCTGATAACCCCCAGTTTTTATTTGCTCTCGCTTCATTACGCATTTCAATCAGCATATTTATAACTCCTTCCAATTTATTATTATCAGAACTTACAGTAGTTGATGTGTTTTCTAAATTAAGGCCTAAAACATCATGCAAAAAGCTATCTAAAGTTTCATTTAGTAATTCTATATCTTCGCTTGTAAGTGTTTCTTTCTTATCATTTACAACATTAATAAAACGAACTCCTTCAAATAAATGAGCAATTAAAATGGGTGTATTAAAATCGTCATTCATTGCATCATAACAAGCTTTTTTCCAACTTTTAATATCTAAAGTAGAAGTAGAACTCGCTTCAAGAGTTTTACCTAATTTGTAAGCATCCGCCAATCTATTAAATCCTTTTTCACTAGCAATCATAGCATCGTTAGAAATATCTAAAACACTTCTGTAGTGTGCCTGTAAAAAGCAAAAACGAACAATATTAGGGTGAAATGCTTTTTCAAAAAAGTCATTTCCACCGTTAACTAATTCCATTGGTAAAATATAATTTCCTGTCGATTTACTCATGCGTAAACCATTCATAGTTAGCATGTTGGTATGCATCCAATAGTTAACAGGCGAAACTCCATTGCAAGCTTTTCCTTGCGCTACTTCACATTCATGATGCGGGAATTTTAAATCCATTCCGCCACCGTGAATATCAAAAGTTTCTCCTAAATATTTTGTACTCATTGCAGTACATTCTAAATGCCAACCGGGAAAACCTGCTCCCCAAGGAGAGTTCCATCGCATAATATGTGCAGGTGAGGCATTTTTCCAAAGTGCAAAATCTTGAGGGTTTTTCTTTTCAGATTGCCCGTCTAAATCTCTAGTATTGGCAAATAATTCTTCAATATTTCTATTGCTTAATTCGCCATAATTCATTCCTTTTTGATTATAAGCTAAAACATCAAAATAAACGGAACCTTTGCTTTCATAGGCAACTCCAACTTCAATTAATTTTTCAATCAACTCAATTTGCTCAATAATATGTCCAGTAGCAGTTGGTTCAATAGTAGGAGGCAAGAAGTTAAAATTATCCAAAACCTTATGGAAATCAACTGTATATTTCTGTACAATTTCCATTGGTTCAAGCTTTTCTAAACGCGATTGTTTTACAAATCGGTCATTAGCTACATCACCATCATCTGTTAAATGTCCTGCATCTGTAATGTTTCTCACATAACGAACATTAAACTCTAAATGTTTTAAATATCTATAAATAACATCAAAACTCATAAAAGTTCTTACGTTTCCTAAGTGAACATTGCTGTAAACAGTTGGGCCACAAACATACATTCCTATATTTCCTTCAAGGATAGGTTTAAAAACTTCTTTGTTTCCAGTAAGTGTGTTGTAAATTTTTAAGTCTTGATTTTTATATAATTGCATGAGTAATATTTTTTTAGAAGCTATTCCTTCTATTCGCTTTATCTGTCATTGCGAGGAACGAAGCAATCTTATGAGGATTGCTTCGTTCCTCGCAATAACAGGATGCCACTACTATCAGGGCTAGGTTCAAAATTAAATAAAAATGATGAATTTAAAAGCTAAATCCATCATTTATATAATTAAAATGTAGTGTCTAATTTTATATAATCGAGAAATTCTCTTCTTGTTTTGTCTTCTTTAAATTTTCCGCCAAATTCAGCAGTAACCGTACTGCTTTCAATGTCGCGAATACCTCTAGAATTTACACATAAATGCTTAGCGTCAATTACACAAGCAACATCTTTTGTTCCTAGAACTTTTTGAAGCTCTTCGACAATCTGAATCGTCAAACGTTCTTGAACTTGCGGACGCTTTGCAAAATAATCTACAATTCTATTCATTTTAGATAACCCTACTACTGTTCCGTTTGAAATATAAGCAACATGTGCACGACCCACAATAGGTAATAAGTGATGCTCGCAAGTAGAATAAACAACAATGTTTTTCTCTACAAGCATTTCATTATACTTATATTTATTTTCAAAAGTAGAAGAACTTGGTTTTTTTGATGGATTTAAACCACCAAAAATTTCTTTAACAAACATTTTTGCAACTCTATTTGGAGTTCCTTTTAAACTGTCATCTGTTAAATCCATCCCTAATGTAGTAAGTATATTCTCTACATCTTTTTTAATTGATTGTATTTTGTCGTCATCAGTAATGTCAAATGCATCTTCTCTTAGAGGAGTATTTGCACTTGTTGCAATATGATTATTTCCTAATTCTTCTTGTAAATCCTCTTTATTTGTCATTATTAACAATAAATATTAGTGTAGCAATTTTTCGAAGTGCAAAGATAAATAATAAACTTTAAATAAAAGTATTTTGTTAAATTTTAAGAAAATAAAAGATTAAAATTAATTTATTGTTAAATTTGCTTATCTACAATTATATAAAAAATTAAAAATGAAAAAAAATTACTTTAAATTATTAGTTATTTTACTAATATTTAATTTTAGTTTTTCACAAACTAATTCTTCAAACTGCAAATTCGATTATACAATTGAATTTGAAAGATGTCCAGAGTCAACAATTAACCATGACTTATATGCAATTGCTAAATGGGATTTTTCTAAAATTGATTTAAAAAACACTGAGGTAAGTATTGAAATTCAATCTTTTAAAGATTGTTTCAATGGAGAAAGTGCTTCACGTTTTAGAAGCGAATATATTTTGCCTATAAATGATAAAGTTTACAAAAAGAAGTCTTCTAAAACATTTGAGCATATAGAAATGATGTCAAAATGTTTTAAATGGAGAGTTGTAATAAAAACGGATGATTGTGATTATAAATCAAATTGGAATTTTTATTCTTTTTTATAAAATTAAGTTACGATGAAAAATTTTTTACTTATAATTTCAATTCTATTATTTAATGTTTCTTTTTCACAAGGTACATCATGTGCAACTGCAGATCCATTTTGTTCAGGTGATCAAGCGTTAATTTTTCCAAATACAACTGGTCAGCCTGATTCAAGTCAAATAGCTTGTTTAGGCTCGCAACCAAACGGAACATGGTTTTACTTACAAGTTGAAAACCCAGGATTATTAGAGTTTGACATTGTTCAGAATACTGCGTTTAATGGAGCTGGTAACCCTACTGGGACAGGTTTGGATGTTGATTATGTTGCATGGGGGCCTTTTAATCCTGGAGATAACTATTGTAGTTTAATTGACATGGGAGATTGTCCTACATGCCCAAATAATACAACCAATCCAAATTTTTACCCATTTGGAAATATAGTTGACTGTAGTTATTCTGGAGCAGCAATTGAGACATTGACAATAAACAACGCGCTTCCAAATCAAATTTATGTAGTTTTAATTACAAACTTTGACGGTGATCCTGGTTTTATTAAACTAGTACAAACAAACTCATCGAATGCAGGTGCTGGCTCAACAAATTGTGATATTGTTTGCGGTATAAGTTTAGGTCCTGATCAATTATATTGTTCTACGGTAATTAATAACACAAACATTACCGCTACATTTAATCAAGCGCCTACTGTTGCTGGTACACCAACATATCAATGGTATTTAGATACTGGTTCAGGTCCAGTGTTACAACCAGCATATACAACAGCTACAATAAATGTTAATCAAGCGGGAACTTGGTCAGTAGTTTCTACTAGGCCTGGTTGTTCAGATCAAGCAACCGATGAAGTTGTTATTGCCTTTGCATCACCTCCTGTTTTAAATCAACCAGCAAATATTGTTGATTCATCTGGAAGTTGTAACCCTACATTCGATTTAACTTCAGTAATCGCTGCAATGGTAAGCCCTGGTAATCCAGCTAATTATAATGTTTTATTTTATTTAGATGTTGTTGATTCGTGGGATGGAAATGCAAATAATATTAATCCAGCAAATGCATTTCAAACATCTGTTACCACTACGATATATGTAAGAGTAGAAGATATTAATAATCCTACATGTGCTGAGTTTATTGAATTTGATGTAGTTGTAAGTTGTGCAGTTGCACCTGTGCAACCTTCAGATATGATAGTGTGTGATGACGCAAGTAATGATGGATTTGAAACATTTGATTTAACAACACAAGATGTTACAGTTTTAGGCGTAAATAGTGCCGCTAATTATACAGTAACTTATCATACAACAGCCGCAGGAGCTAGTGATCCTGCCGGAAATGGGGTTGCTCAAGCAACTCCTTTCAATGCTTTTATAAACACAGTCAATCCACAAACTATTTATGTTCGATTGCAAGACAATTCAGATCCAACGGTTTTTGGAACAACTACATTTGATTTAATTGTTAATGCATTACCTGCACAGCCTACAATTACTTCAGTATCACCTACATGTTCATCAGATGGAACATCAACGATTTCAAATTACGATGGGACATTAACTTATACATTTAGTCCAGTTGGTCCTACAGTTGGAGCGGGAGGATTAGTAAGTGGAATGGTAGTTGGAACGAGTTATACTGTTATTGCAGATAATGGTAGTTGTAGTTCAATTGCATCAGCAAGTTTCAGTAATTCTTTAATACTGGCATCACCAGTTCAACCTACTATTTCATCAGTTGCACCAACGTGTTCATCAGATGGTAGTTCGAGTATTTCAAATTACGATGGGACATTAACTTATACATTTAGTCCAGTTGGTCCTACAGTTGGAGCAGGAGGAGCTATTACGGGAATGGTAGTTGGAACAAATTATACTGTTATTTCAAATAATGGAAATTGTGATTCAGCAGTATCAGCTAGTTTTAGTAATGCAGCGACATTAACTACGCCTGCACAGCCTACAATTACTTCAGTATCACCTACATGTTCATCAGATGGAACATCAACGATTTCAAATTACGATGGGACATTAACTTATGCATTTAGTCCAGTTGGTCCTACAGTTGGAGCGGGAGGATTAGTAAGTGGAATGGTAGTTGGAACGAGTTATACTGTTATTGCAGACAATGGTAGTTGTAGTTCAATTGCATCAGCAAGTTTCAGTAATTCTTTAATACTGGCATCACCAGTTCAACCTACTATTTCATCAGTTGCACCAACGTGTTCATCAGATGGTAGTTCGAGTATTTCAA
>JBEDTP010000046.1:0-60216 GCA_040119075.1 Flavobacterium sp. | reverse complement strand
ATCAACATCATGATTTGGCAGAATATTTTAAAATTGAACGACTCCATTTTAGAGTAAAAGATAGACAAAAAGCACCCGTCAGGTTTTTAAAACCTGACGGGTGTAAGTCTGTTTCAACATCAATACATTCGATAGAAGATTTTAACAGCTTATCAAATGTTTTTGATTATGCTTTTTTAAGTCCAATTTATCCAAGCATTTCAAAAGAAAATTATGTTCCAAAAAATGATGTCTTCGAAGAAATAAAAAAAAGAACCAATCAGCACACAAAACTGGTTGCTTTAGGCGGAATAACTTCCGAAAACATAAAAAAAGCAATAACTAATGGTTTTGATGATGTCGCCTTACTCGGGACTCTTTGGAACAATGAAAATCCAATAAAAGAATTTAAAAAATGCCAGAAAATCGTCCATTCGTTTTAAGTATTGCAGGCTTTGATCCTTCTGGAGGAGCTGGCGTTTTAGCCGATATAAAAACATTTGAGCAACATCAAGTGTATGGTTTGGCAATTATAACTGGAAACACTATTCAAACGGAAAATGAATTTCTCAAAATGGAATGGATTTCAATTGCTTTTGTACTAGAATCAATAGCTGCTCTATTTAAAAAATACGAGATTAAAGCGGTGAAAATTGGTATTATTCCTTCATTGGAATACTTAGAAAAGATTATTATAACAATTAAAAGCATAAATCCGAACACCAAAATAATTTGGGATACGGTTTTAAAATCGAGTACCCATTTCAATTTCATAAATCTAGAAAATCAATCTAAGGTAGAATTACTCCTCAAGCAAATCGATTTAATTACACCTAATTATAATGAAATAGTACAATTAAATAATTTGAATGAAAATGCTGAAAATACAGCAAAAATACTTTCTAAGTATTGTGCTGTTTTATTAAAAGGAGGGCACAATACTAATGAAAAAGGAGTTGACTATTTATTTATTCAAAACCAATTTAGCAGACTTACTCCAACTACAACTTTGGCTAACGAAAAACATGGTTCAGGATGTATTTTATCATCAGCAATCACTGCAAATATAGCTTTAGGTGAAAATTTACCAATGGCTTGTAAAAAAGCAAAGGTTTATATTGAAAACTATCTAAATTCAAACAACACTTTATTAGGTTATCATCATGATTAGTAAATTACACTATATCTCTCAAGGCAATACGGTTGACGAACAATTGTATAATATTCAAAGAACATTAGACAACGGTTGCGACTGGATTCAACTGCGTTTTAAAAACGGAAATACAGAAGAAGTGAAAACTGTTGCCGAACAAACCAAGCAACTCTGCCAACAATACAAAGCGACATTTATTATTAATGACAAAGTAGATTTAGCTTACCAAATAAATGCAGATGGAGTTCATTTAGGTTTAGACGATATGCGAATTAAAGATGCTCGTTCTATTTTGGGTGATCGAAAAATTATTGGTGGAACCGCTAATACTTTTGAACATGTATTACAAAGAGCTAATGAAAAATGTGATTATATAGGTCTTGGTCCATTTCGGTTTACAGTTACCAAAGAAAAGTTAAGTCCCATTTTAGGTCTAGAAGGGTATAAAATTATTCTAAATAAAATGAATAAACAGCATGTTGAAATTCCGCTTATTGCTATCGGAGGTATTTTATTAGACGATATTGATTCACTTATAGAAACTGGTCTTCACGGTATTGCTGTTTCAGGTCTACTTTCTCAAAACCCATTACTAACAACAACACTCAACGAAAAATTATATGTCAACATTTAAAATTTCAGACATTACTTTTACTTCTCGTTTATTTTTAGGAACGGGAAAATTTGGTTCCAACCAACAAATGGAAGAAGCTATTTTGGCTTCCGAAAGTGAATTGGTAACAGTAGCTTTAAAACGGGTCGATTTTGAAACCGAAACCGATGCTATTCTGTCACACTTAAAACATCCAAAAATTAATTTATTACCGAATACCTCAGGTGCTCGAAATGCAAAAGAAGCAGTTTTCGCAGCGCAATTAGCAAGAGAAGCTTTTGAAACCAATTTTTTAAAATTAGAAATTCATCCTGACCCAAAATATTTATTACCCGATCCTATTGAAACCTTGAAAGCAACGGAAGAATTGGCTAAACTTGGTTTTGTTGTATTGCCTTACATTCATGCCGACCCAGTTTTATGTAAACTATTGGAAAATGCAGGAACAGCAGCCGTAATGCCTTTGGGCTCTCCTATTGGAAGTAATAAAGGCCTAAAAACGATTGATTTTTTAGAGATTATTATCGAACAAAGTAAAGTTCCTGTTATTATTGATGCAGGAATTGGCGCTCCATCTGATGCTGCAAAAGCAATGGAAATTGGTGCAGATGCCGTTTTAGTAAATACTGCAATTGCTGTAGCACAAAACCCAAGATTAATGGCAGAAGCTTTTAGAGAATCTGTAATTGCAGGAAGAAAAGCGTTTGAAGCACAATTAGGTTCGGTTTCAAATTTCGCACAAGCATCAAGTCCGTTAACGGCTTTCTTGAATGAGTAACTTATGAGTAGTATTTAGTAAATAATTATAGTCAAAATTTTAGCTCACTGATTTTACAGACTTTCACAGATAAAAATTGACAATGTTAATACTCTTAAGAACCTGAAAAAACCTGCTAAAATTAGCACAATCTGCGTGCTAAAAATTAAAATTACATAGATTTATATAAAAAAATTCAGTTAAATCAGAGTTCAACAATAATTCATAATAATTTTAAAATACCAAAATATGACAGAAAACGAAATATCATACAAGATAAGAGGAGCAATCTTCAAGGTATACAATACACTTGGGCCTGGTTTATTTGAATCTGTTTATGAAAGTGCTTTGTATTACGAATTGAACAAACTAGACTTAAAAGTTGAAAGACAAGTTGAAATTAAAATTCCTTATGACGATATCATATTAGATGTTGCTTTTAAAATTGACTTATTAGTTGAAAATAAAGTTATTATCGAATTGAAATCGGTTGAAGATTTAGCTCCAATTCACTATAAACAAATCACAAACTATTTAAAACTCACAGATAAAAAATTAGGAATTCTAGTCAATTTTAACTCTAATTCTATTCTAGATAACATTAAAAGAATAGTAAACAAACTGTAGGAATAAAAATTAGCGAAATCCGCGTGCAATAAAAAAACAACATGAACACATTCTACGAACTATTTAAAAAATACGATTGGGACACTATTGAAGAAAAAATCCATAATGTAACCGCTAATGATGTTGAGCGAAGTCTTGCTAAAAGCAAATGTACAATTGACGATTTTTTAAATTTTATTTCTCCTGTTGCGCAAAACTATTTAGAAGTTATGGCACAAAAAAGCCATATACTTACGAAACAACGTTTTGGAAAAACCATTCAAATGTATGCGCCAATGTACTTAAGTAACGAATGTCAGAACATTTGTACGTATTGCGGTTTTAGTTTAGATAATAAAATCAAACGAAAAACCTTGACTGATACTGAAATTAAGGAAGAAGTTTCGGTTTTGAAAGAAGCTGGTTTCGATCATATTTTATTGGTAACTGGTGAGGCAAATTATACAGTGAACATTAATTATTTCTTAAATGCGATTCAAATAATTCAAAAACATTTTACCAATATTTCAGTAGAAGTACAACCTTTGAGCGAAGAAGAATATGTTGATTTACACAAAGCTGGTGTACATACAGTTTTGGTGTATCAAGAAACCTATCATGAAGAAGTGTATAAAAAATACCATCCAAAAGGAAAAAAATCAAATTTCGAATTTCGTTTAGAAACGCCAGATAGAGTTGGAAAAGCAGGTATTCATAAAATAGGATTAGGCGTTTTATTAGGTTTAGAAAATTGGAGAACCGACAGTTTTTTTAATGCTTTACATATTGATTATTTGCAAAAAACGTATTGGCAAAGTAAATATTCGGTTTCTTTTCCTAGGCTTCGTCCTGCAGAAGGAATTATTGAACCCAACTTTATTATGGACGACAAAGACTTAACGCAGTTAATTTGCGCGTATCGCATTTGGAATCCCGACATAGAAATTTCGATTTCCACACGCGAAAACGAGAAGTTTAGAGATAATATTATTCCTATTGGAACCACTACTATGAGTGCTGGTTCGAAGACCAATCCTGGTGGCTATAGTGTAGACAAACAGTCTTTGGAACAATTTGAAACTAGCGATGAACGCTCAGCTCTAGAAATAGCAGCAATTATTCGTCAAAAAGGATACGAGCCTATTTGGAAAGATTGGGATAGTACATTTAGTCTTAAAGAATAAAGTACTAAAGTGGAAAGTTTAAAAAAATATTATTTAAAAGAACTTATAATTTGAGAATAAAAAATGCTTAGTATTCAAGATTATTTACGTTATACAAAACCTATGTTACTGCCTGAAATTGGTAATGATGGTCAAGAAAAAATTAAAAATGCTAAAGTACTAGTTATTGGTGCTGGTGGTTTAGGTTGCCCAATTTTACAATATTTAGCAACTTCTGGTGTGGGAACGATTGGTGTAGTCGACTTTGATAATGTAGAACTATCTAATTTACATCGACAAATTTTATATACGGAAAATCATCTAGAATTGCCAAAAGCAACAACTGCTTCAGAATTATTGAAAAAACTAAATCCATATGTTGACTATACTTCTTTTGAAGAAAAAATTTCAATGGATAATTGTGAGCGAATACTTTCGAAATTCGATATAATTGTAGACGGTTGTGACAATTTTGCTACGCGTTATTTGGTAAACGATACTTGTGTAAAATTAGGCAAACCTTTAGTTTATGGAAGTATTTTAAAATTTGAAGGTCAAATTGCAGTTTTCAATAATAATGGCGGTAAAAACTTGCGCGATTTATTTCCGGAACCACCGAATCCTGAAGATGTTCCTAATTGTAATTTGAATGGAGTTTTAGGAACTTTACCCGGAATTATTGGCACAATGATGGCACATGAAACTTTAAAAATAATTACTGACTTACCTTGTTTAACTAACGAATTAATCATTTTTAACACATTAGAATGGAGCTTTGTCAAGCTAAAGTTTTAGAGCCTCAAAATTGCCATAAATTCTTCACGTTCAATTTCTACACAACCAAGACTTTCTAAATGACTATTATGCACTTGACAATCTATTAACTTATAATTTGCTTTTTCTAGTTTTTGTGCCAGAGTAATAAACGCAACTTTACTAGCATTAGAGACTTTAGAAAACATACTTTCGCCACAAAAAACATCTCCTAAATCAATTCCATATAAACCTCCTACAAGTTCTTCGTTTTTCCAAACTTCCACAGATTTTGCAAATCCTAATTCATGTAATTTACAATAGGCATTTATCATGTCATTAGTAATCCAAGTTCCGTTTTGCCCAACTCTTTTTGCTTTTTGACAATTGGTCATTACAGCTTTGAAATCTTTATTAAACGTTACTTTAAATTCACCTTTATTCAAAACATTTCGCATACTTTTCGAAATTTTCAAATCTTCAAAAAACAAAACCATTCGTTCTTCTGGCGACCACCATAAAATTGGCTCGTCTTCTTCAAACCAAGGGAAAATTCCATTTTTATAGGCAAGTAACAATCGTTCAGAAGACAAATCGCCACCAACAGCCAAAATACCTTCAGGTGAAGCTTCTTCTACAGGTGGAAAATAAAGCTCTTTGGTTAAAAAATACATATAAAAGAGGTCAAAAGTAAAAAGTCCTAAAGTCTAAAGAACAAAATTTTAATATAAAAAGTGAACTTTAGACTTTAAGACCTTAGGCATATAGACTTATAAATTAGAAAGGTAAATCGTCGTGCTCTTCTTCGTTAAAATTAGTTGCTGGTTCAAAAGCATCCGCAGCTGGCATTGGAGGAACGTTTCCTGCAGGAGCTTGTGCTGCTAATTTTTCAATTCTCCATCCTTGAATAGAGTTGAAATATTTAGCTTCACCTTGAGGGTTAATCCACTCTCTACCTCTTAAATTAATTGAAACTTTAACTGGTTCTCCAACATTATAATTGTTTAACAAATCACACTTGTCTTGAGTAAACTCAATCATTATCATTTGAGGATATTGTTCCTCTGTTGTTACAACTAATTCTCTTTTTTTAAATGAAGCACTAATTTGTTGTACATCATTAATCAATTTAATCTTTCCTGTTACTTCCATCTTTCTATTAATTTATTGTTTTGCTAAAAGTACTTTCCAAGCAGTTAGTACCTCGTTTTTATCTAAATATTCTTTTGCTTTTTCTAATTGCTTTTGAAAATCATCAGAACTTAAAACTCCTTTAATTTCAAAATTCTCTTTTACAAATATAGTAATTTCTTCTTCTGTTGGAATCGCTTCAATATTTCCTAGTTTTCCTAAATCATTACCATTGAAAATGGTACTTTCTTTTACAAATTCAGGAACATTATCAACTCCTATTCCTAAAGTTGTCAATGGTTTTTCAACTTCAAACATTCCCGCATTTGAACGAGAATACCAATTGGCTCCCATTCTAGCAACTAAGTCAATTTTATGTTGGTCTATCATTCCGTTAGCATCCAAAACAGCTTCATTGATGTGAATTTTAACCACTTCACAAATCACTAAATTTCCAGCTCCACCTTGATCTCCAAGAGCAATTATATCATTTACCTTGCATTCAAATTGAACCGGACTTTCGGCAACTCTAAACGGTTTTACAATATCAGATGCAATCATTGTTAAACCTGATTTTTCAAATTCATTTACTCCATCTGGATACTCTGTGCTTGAAAGCGACATTTGCTGTACAATATCATAATTAACAATATTAATTACAACTTCTTTAGTATTTTGAACGTTTATTAAAGTATGCTTTATAGTATTATTTCTAACTCTACGAGCTGGTGAAAATATCAATATGGGTGGATTAGAACTGAATACATTAAAAAAACTAAACGGTGATAAATTTGGCGTACCATTTTCATCAAGCGTACTAGCAAATGCAATAGGCCTAGGCGCAACTGCACTTTGTAAATATCCTTGTAGTTTTGCTGGCGCTATTTCTTCTGGATTGATTGACAACATGTTAAAAAATTTTTACAAAGATACTTTTTTGAAATAATTTAGTAACGTATAAGTTAATACATTTTTAGTATTTTTACTAACAAATTCTATATATGCAGTTTTCCGAAAAACGAAATATTTCACGTTGGTTTATCATATTAGCCTCATTTCTTATTGTAATTCTAATTTTATGGAATACCTATAACTTTTTTCAAATCTTTAAAATTGAAGAGAGAACCAAAATGGAATTGTGGGCAACAGCACAAAAAACATTAGCCAATGCTAATGAAAATACCGATGTTGATTTGCCTTTTGAAATTATAGCAAAAAACACATCAAGTCCAATGATTGTAACCGATATCAATGGCAAAATTATAAATTTCAACAACATTGAAGAAGAAACATCCAAAGACAGTTTAAAACTTAACAGCAAACTTATTTCTATTAAAGCAGAAAATAAGCCTATTAAAATGGAGCTTTCTGAAAATAATTATCAATTGTTATACTATGGAAACTCATCATTATTAAACAAGTTAAAATATTATCCAATTGCGCTTTTATTAATTATTATTCTATTTGGAGCTGTTGTTTACAATTTTTATCGCGCTACAAAAATGGCGACACAAAATAAATTGTGGGCTGGAATGGCAAAAGAAACTGCACATCAAATTGGAACTCCTTTATCATCACTAATAGGTTGGCTTGAGTTGTTAAAAATGGAAAATATTGAAGAAAGCACATTGTCTGAAATAGAAAAAGACATAAACAGACTACAAACTATTGCAGAACGTTTTTCTAAAATTGGATCTGAACCTATTTTAGAAAAAAGAGATTTTGTGCAAGAAACTTTAAATTCTATTGAATATTTAAAAGCAAGAGTCTCTAAACAAGTTGTTTTTACCATTAATATTCCAAAAGAACCAATCTATATAGAATTAAACCCTGCATTACACAGTTGGACGATTGAAAATTTAGTTAAAAATGCCATTGATGCAATGAAAGGAAAAGGGAAATTAGATATTACAATTGAAGAATCAAATAGTATCGTAAAATTAAAAATTAAAGACTCTGGGAAAGGAATTCCTAAAAATCAGTTCAACAAAGTATTTGAACCTGGTTTTACTACTAAAAAAAGAGGCTGGGGATTAGGGTTATCATTAACTAAAAGAATTGTACAAGAATACCATAAAGGAAGAATAAAAGTTGCCCAATCTGAAATTGGAAAAGGAACTACTATACAGTTGAGTTTCAAAGTTAGAACTTAACAATTTTAGTTTAACAATGCTGTACGTATTAAAGCATAAACAAATACTATTAAAATAATAGAAAAATATAAATTACTTTTTGAGCTGTCTGTCCAATTTTTCATTTTTTATAATTTTTCAACAAGCTAAGAAGTTTACATAAAAATCAATTACATATTATTTGTCATTTTTGTTAAAATAAAAAAATCTAGAGAAATCTAGATTTTTTTATTTTATAAATTCAAACTAATTTGTTTGGCTATATTTTCAAATTCTTCAGGAGTCAGGCTTGCTTTTCGTTGAAAACGCATATCATCCATATCCTGTAGCGGAATTAGATGAACATGCACATGTGGAACCTCTAGGCCAACAACAGCAACACCTACTCTTTTACATTCAATTGTTTTCTCTAGTGCTTTTGCTACTTTTCTAGAAAAAGCCATTAAACCCATATATAAATTTTCTTCCATGTCAAAAATCTTATTAATTTCTTGCTTTGGAATACAAAGTGCATGCCCTTTAGCATTAGGATTTACGTCTAAAAAAGCTAAAAAATTTTCATCCTCAGCAATTTTATAACATGGAATTTCTCCGTTTACAATTTTAGTAAATATACTTGCCATTATTTAGGTTTTAGTCTTGGGTAATCAGTTAAAAACTTTTAATGTTTTATCAAACTATCTTGAAATTTCAACAATGTCAAACTTAATAACTCCATTTGGAACACTTATTTCTGCAACATCACCAACGCTCTTTCCTAATAAACCTTTCCCGATAGGAGAAGTTACAGAAATTTTACCAGATTTTAAATCGGCCTCACTTTCAGCAACTAAAGTATAGACCATTTCCATACCGTTTATTTGGTTTTTAATTTTCACAGTTGATAAAACAAGAACTTTTGAAAGATCTAGCTGAGATTCATCAATTAATCTAGCATTCGCAACTACTTCTTCCATTTTAGAAATTTTCATCTCTAACAACCCTTGTGCTTCTTTAGCAGCGTCATACTCTGCATTTTCAGATAAATCTCCTTTATCTCTTGCATCTGCAATATCTTGAGAAGCTTTAGGACGTTCAATGCTTTTTAAGTGATCTAATTCGTCTCTTAATTTCTTTAATCCTTCTGCTGTATAATATGATACTTTACTCATAACTTCATCGTTTATATAAATAGAAAGAATCCCACATAAATGGGATTCCTTATAACAAAGATACTAAAATAATTTTGAAATTATATTTAGCATCTCAATTACTTTATTATTTTTAATTTAAATTTGTAATTATGAAAAAATACTTATTGCTTATTTTATTGCCGCTTTTATTTGGCTGTAGTCAAGATTCTTTTAACAATAATAATCCATATTTACCTAATTATGGGTTCTCAACTAATGTCAATTTAAATTTGCCGCAGTATAATCAGTTATTATACACAGCAAATGCAGTTTATATAAATGATGCTGGCGCAGGAATAAGAGGAGTTTTTGTTTTCAATACTGGAAATGAAAATTATGTTGCTTTTGATGCTGCTTGTCCAAATCAAGCTCTAAGCAGCTGTTCAACAATGACAATTAATGGCATTAAAGCGTTATGCTCATGTGATGGGGCAGAATATAGTTTTTTTAATGGGCAAGCTACAGGGCAACAATATCCTATGAAGCAATATAGAGTTCAAAAAATCAGCCCTACCAGTTTAAGAGTTTACAATTAAAAAACCCTGCAAAACGAATCTTACAGGGCTCCACTTTAAACTTAACTTAACTGTACTAAAATTTTAATGTCATTCCTAAAAGGAAATTTATTCCTGCTTGAGGATAAAACCCAGTCCCCTCTATAGTAGTTGTTCCTGGCCCACTCCAAGTATCATCATATGTATAGAAATACCCGTTAGATTCGTACTTTCTATTTAAAATATTATTAACTAAGCCAGAAAACATAATAGATTTAATCCCTTTATTTATCTTCAAGTCATAGTTTACATTAAAGTCTAAGACTGTATAATCAGTCAATGTAGAATTTTCAGAATCAATATTCCCCATATATTGTTTTCCTACAAATTTACCCAACCATGTTAATTGTAGATTTTTAACTGGTAAAAAAGTTAAGTTTCCACCTCCAACAATTTCTGGAGAAAAAGCAATATTAGTATTACCTAAATTAGTTAGCACCCCATCTCTTTGAAAATAAAAATCTTGGTTTTTATTTTGACTTAAAGTTACATTGGGTTGAATCAATAAATTATCAAGAATTTTTATCATTGCATCTATCTCTATACCTAAACGATAACTTTTACCGCTATTTGTAAATATTGGCGCACCTACATTATTTAAAGCTCCAGTCATTACTAACTGATCTTTATAATCCATATAAAAAGCGTTAGCACTTACTTTAACTTTATTTGTATTGTATTTCCAACCTAGTTCAAAATCAATCAATCTTTCAGGTTTTGTACTTTCATTTTCATAATCATCACGTCTTGGTTCTTTATTAGCAACCCCCGCATAAGCATAAATAGAATTTGAAAGATTAATTTTAAAGTTAGCACCTACTTTAGGATTAAAAAATCTAAAAGTATCATTCACATCTGTTGCCTGCACACCATTTGCTTGATAATACACCAAACGGTATTGCATGTCTGCGAAAATATTAAATTTAGAACCTATTCCTTGAGAAATCTTACCATATACATTTACATCGTCTTTGTTTCCGAAAGTACTATAATATCTATTATTTGAAGGAACATAATACTGCGTCCAAACAACTTCTCCATAATGTTTCCCTAAATACCTGTTTGCGGCACCACCTATTAATATATCGGTTTTATTAGATAAATAATTTAAAGAAAAAGTAGCTCCAAAGAAATCATTATCCAACCATCTTTTTCTAATTAAATCGGTAATTGAATTTCCTCCAAAATCACTTAAGCCGTAATCAGAGAATGCTTCATCCTCTTTATATTGCTTGTAATACCCTTTCCCTAGTGTGTAATGCAATGCTAAGTTTGAGTTCCACTTTTCAGACCATTTTTCAGACCAATGCAGTTGAAAATGATTTTGCCAATAATTATCAGTTTCGTCGTCATAAAATTGTTCATTGCCAAATTCATCAAAATACAAACCCGCATAATTATAGGTTCTATTGTTTTCTAATTTATCCATGTCTTCTATACCATACCAAGCTTGATATGTTTTTTCTTTACCACCAAAAGCAATAAACTTTATTAATGTATTCTCTTTTACATAATTAGTATTGAAAAAATACCCAAACATATTTGAAGAAGCTCTATCTATATATCCATCAGAAGCAATTTGAGAAATTCTTCCATTAAATTCAAAATTATTATGCAGACCTGTTCCAAAAGACAAAGTGTGCTTTCGAGTTGCAAAACTCCCAACTGAGTTTGAAATTTCGGCATGTGATTGTTCTTGATATGACTTTGTTTCCATATTTAAACTTGCTCCAAATGCTCCCGCTCCATTAGTTGACGTTCCAACACCTCTTTGCAATTGAACGCTTTCTAATGAAGATGCAAAATCAGGTAAATCAACAAAATAGGTACCATGACTCTCGCTATCGTTAAATGGAATTCCATTTAAAGTCACATTTATCCTTGAACCATCTGAACCTCGAACTCTCATGTAGGTGTAGCCTACTCCATTTCCTGCATCAGTAGTTGTAACTACTGAAGGTAAATAATTTAAAAGAACCGGAATGTCCTGACCCAAATTTCTTGGTTCAATTTGCTCTTTTGATACGTTTGAAAATGTAATAGGTGTTTTGTCTGTTGCTCTAACTGAAGAAACGGTTACCTCTTTTAAATTATTAACCTTTAAAGAATCTTGTGGTTTTTCTTGTGCAAAAGAAAAAAGAGAAAAGAAAAAAGAAAAAAGACTTAGCTTTAAAACTCTTTTAGTTTGTTTGTTTTTGAATAAAGTTTTCATTCGTAAATTAGTTACGAATAAAAGGGGTAATTATTCTTTTTATTTTTAATTATGTTAATAGCTTTACCAATGAACATTGGTATTTTTAATTTTCCTTGGCAGCATTACCCGCCCAGGTTCTATGGGTATAATCTCAGCTCGTTATTTAGAGCACCCCTTTGAGACGGTGCAAAAGTACTACTTTAGTTTAAAAATTCAATTTAATTTTTTAAAAATTAGGCTTTTTCCGGTTTTGTTTTAAAGCACTCATAATTTTCTTAGAATTGAGTCTTTTCTCTTTTACGCTTCTCGGGATTTTAGTCACTCTTCTTATTTTAGGTTTATGAAGCCCTTTTTCAATAACCGCTATAAATCTTTTAATTATAATTGATTTATTTTTAATCTGACTTCTATCTTCGTCACAATTTAAAATAAGAATATTATCCTGAGTTAACTTTGAAGACAATTTTTGCACAAGTAACTCTTTCTCTTCGTCAGATATTGCCTGAGAATTTTCTATGTCAAACGTAAGCACAACTTTTGAAGAAACTTTATTTACATTTTGCCCGCCAGCACCACTGCTTCTAACTGCTTTAAAATCTAATTCTGTAAGTAGTTTTTCTTTATTCATTTAAAAATTGATGAGCAGGTTTTAGTAAATCGTTTACCGTTTTCACAGGATTAAAAGTTTCTAAAGGAACCTCAACAAAAATAGTAGTCCATTTTGCCATTGCCCCATTCCACAAACCAGGTAATTCAAATGCTTTAATTGGCTTTCCATTTTTTGTTTTTTCAGCAATAAAAGCAGCATTATGATCTATGAAATCAAGCAAATTAAACTTTTGTCCTTTATAATTGTAGACGGCACAAACAATATCAACTGGATTAAAATGAGTTGCAGATTTTGCAATGCTATTTTGAGCTTCACTAAAAGCATCTATTTGAGAAGATTCTACTATTTGAAGTGTTTGCCTACCTTTTTCATCTTGCACCCAAAAAGGACCTCCACCTGGCTCCCCTTCATTTTTAACCATTCCACATACGCGAATTGGTCTGTTTAAAACTTTTTTCAAATATTCAATCTTATACGACTTTTTGAAATGTTTAAAATCTTCTGGTAAAGGAAATGACAATTCATTTTCAGTAAAAAATATTAATTCTTCAAAATCAATTTCTGAAGGCTCTTTAGTTTCTAAATTATTTAAGTACTCAAAAACTCTCTTCTGGGTTTTTATAATAAAGGCTCCTAAAACTTTTTTATAATCAGAAATTACACTTCTATTATTTTGAGAAACATTATCAATATTCTTTAAAAAAATAAAATCTGAGTCTAATTGATTTAGATTGTCAATTAAAGCTCCGTGCCCTCCAGGTCTAAAGAATAAAGAATTGTCTTCTAATCGAAATAAAGAATTGTCAAGATTAACCGCTATAGTATCTGAATTAGAATCTTGATAAGAAAAACCAACTTCAAAACCCTCAAACTGATTAGTTATTGCTTCAAATTCATTTTGAAACTCTTCATTTATTGTAAAATGAATTTTAGTTTTCACATCATCTTTTTGATAAAAACTTGCTTCAACAATATTTTCTTCAATGGGAGTAACAATTTTTGAATTACTTAAATGAAAAGGCAATATTCCTTTTGGTTTTTGAGCAAAATTCAGGCCTTTTTCACTTAATAAAGTGTCAATTAAAGAATATATCTTTAAATCATTAGTTAAAGTGTAATAATTGGAGTTTAATTCTATCGTTTTCTCTTTTAACTCTCGGTAAAAAGGGAAGCTTTTCAATCCATAAATGAACAACTCTAGATCTTTATTTCCGCTTAAATTTATATAACTATTTATGGTGTGATTTTCTTTGTCAAACTCATTAAGAAATTCATTAAGAAATTTAAACATTCTTGATGCCGCTCCAGAAGCTGGAACAAACTTTTCAATTGTATAACTTGCTTTATGAATATCAAAAAAACTAGAATATTCTTCAACCTCTTTTTGATTTAATGAAACTATTCCATCACCAATTATAGCTGGTTTAACAAGATTAATCAAAGGAATTCCATTTTTAAAATAAAACAACTGTTGCTTTATTTTGTTTAATGAATTACCTCTTTTTTCAATATACCTTAAATCTTCTGTTGTAAAATTCTCTTCCATTCTAAATAGCCAAAAATGGCAACTATTGTAAATATTAAAAATTGTAAACTTGAAAAAGTAAATCCTTTATAGAAATACAATGGAATGGAAATGAAATCTCCAATAATCCAAAGCAGCCAATTTTCAATTTTACGTTTTGCCATGAGCCACATTCCAACAAAGAAAATTCCTGTTGTAAACGTATCAACATAGGCTGTCCAATCATTAAATTTATCAAACCAATGATATACCAATATTACAAAAAGAATTGTTAGTATAAAAATGATTAAAGCAGTTCCTCTTTCCTTTTTAGAAGTCCAAGATACTGGATATTCAACTTGATTGTCATTTTTTTTTGTCCAAAGAAACCAACCATAAACACTCATGGATGCATAATAACCATTTATTAGCATGTCGCCAATTAGGCCCCATTTATTTAACAAATAAACATAAATAATCGTACTTACTAAACCCACTGGATATACCAAAATATTATTGCTCTTGGCATAAAAAACACTGGTAAGCCCAAACAAAACAGCTATAATCTCTAAAACAACATCAATAGTAGAGTACTCACTGTACTGAGAAAACAAAAACTCTAACATGATTCAAAAAAAGTATTATCAACTTCAAAAGCAGTTCCAATCACTACCATATCTGCTCCAGCATTAAAAGCGTCATTAATTGCTTGTTTAGAACGAATTCCACCACCAACAATTAAGGGAATATTTAGTTTTTGTGCTACTTTTTCAATCATTTCTAAAGGGACTGACAACTTAGCGCCGCTTCCAGCTTCTAAATAAATTAACTTGTTACCCAATAATTCTCCTGCTTTTGCAGTTTGACAAACGTAATTAATATTATTTCTATCTAATGGCTTTGTTTTACTTATGCGCTCAACTGCTGTTTCTGTTCCGCTTTCAATTAAGAGATAACCTGTAGAAATAATCTCTAAATTGGATTTCTCCAAAATAGGCACAGCGTTAATCTGATGTTCAATTAAATAATCTGCATTTCTTCCTGAAAGTAAGCTTAAATACAAAATTGCATCAGCATCGTTTGATATTTGTTTATAATCCCCCGGAAATAAAAATAAAGGCAATTCTACATATTGTTTAATCTTCTTAATTAATTCATCTAATTGATTACCGCCATAAGTACTTCCGCCGATAAATATATGCGTAGCTGTCGATTTATTTATATTCTCACACAAACTCTTAACATTTGAAATCAAAAGTTTTTCTGGATCTAATAAAATAGCGAGTAACTTTCTACTTTCTTTTTTGGCTTGTAAAATGTCTTTGTATAATTTTTTCATTTTATTTTTCTAAGGCATAAACTAATGTGAAGTTCTCAAACTCTTCAAAGAAAAAACTAAATTCTTTTTCAAATTCATTTTGTTCAACCGAAGCTTTTCCAATTCCGTCTATTAAATCAAAAGAAAACACCTTCATGTCGTCTTTAAAACTCAGGCTTCTAGAATTACACATTTTGTATTTAGCTTCTTTGGCTCCCCAAATCACTGTTAGTTTTTTTATGTAATCAAATGCATTTTTATCTAAATAATCAAACTCAAAATCTATAAACTTATCAGCAATTCTTGTAATTTTTTCTCTTTGTAATTCAATATCAATTCCTACGTTTTCATTTCCAATAATAATTGCTGCAAAATTATTTGAATGTGTAATAGAAATGTGATTACCATCAGTTAAATGAGGTTTCCCTCCTTCATCATAAAATAAATCAAAGTCTGAATAACCCGCAACTTTCAACAAATGTCGAATACTTAAAAAACCCTTTTGATGGCTTACTGATTTCATTTTCTCAAGCCTACTTAAGGATATGTCTTTAAGCACAATGTCTCTAAATAAAGTATTAAAATCTTCTTCAATCTTCCATATAAATATTGAAACTGAATGATTTAAACTTATTTTTTTATATAAAGGCATCTAATTAATTTATTGAAATTCAAAACATTAAATGGTCAAACAAATCACAAAAGACATTTATTAATTTAGAAATTAAAAATGAAATTAGTATCTTTGCACACTCAAATTAATAATACAAATATACAATAATAGATGAGTTCAAATACAACTACTTATGTGCCGTATAAAGTAAAAGACATTACTTTGGCAGACTGGGGAAGAAAAGAAATTGAATTAGCTGAAGCTGAAATGCCAGGTTTAATGGCTCTTAGAGCTGAATATGGCGCAAGCCAACCTTTAAAAGGTGCACGTATTGCTGGATGTTTACACATGACTATTCAAACAGCTGTATTAATTGAAACTTTAGTTGCTCTTGGCGCAGATGTTACTTGGTCATCTTGTAATATTTTCTCAACTCAAGATCATGCTGCTGCTGCTATTGCTGCTGCTGGAATTCCAGTTTATGCTTGGAAAGGATTAAACGAAGAAGAATTTGATTGGTGTATTGAACAAACTTTATGGTTTGGTGAAGACAGAAAACCATTAAATATGATTCTTGATGATGGTGGTGATTTAACGAATATGGTTTTTGACCGTTTCCCTGAACTAATTGCTGACATTAAAGGTTTATCTGAAGAAACAACTACAGGAGTTCACCGTTTATATGAAAGAATGAAAAACGGAACGTTACACATGCCTGCAATTAACGTAAATGATTCGGTTACAAAATCTAAATTTGACAACAAATACGGATGTAAAGAATCTGCTGTTGATGCTGTTCGTAGAGCAACAGATATTATGCTAGCTGGAAAAAGAGTTATCGTTTGTGGTTATGGTGATGTTGGAAAAGGGACTGCTGCTTCATTTAGAGGTGCTGGTTCTATTGTAACTGTAACTGAAATTGACCCAATTTGTGCTTTACAAGCTGCAATGGACGGTTTTGAAGTTAAAAGATTAGACACAGTTGTTGCTAATGCAGATATTATCATAACAACTACTGGAAATAAAGATATTATTTTAGGTTCTCACTTTGAGAAAATGAAAGATAAAACGATCGTTTGTAACATTGGACATTTCGATAATGAAATTGACATGGCTTGGCTAAACAAAACACATGGTGCTTCTAAAAACGAAATCAAACCACAAGTAGATAAATATACTATCAACGGAAAAGACATTATTATTTTAGCAGAAGGACGTTTGGTAAACTTAGGTTGTGCTACTGGTCACCCAAGTTTTGTAATGAGTAATTCATTTACAAACCAAATATTAGCTCAAATTGAATTATGGACTAATTCTGCAGCCTACAAGAACGAAGTATATATGTTACCTAAACATTTAGATGAAAAAGTAGCAGCTTTACACTTAGCTAAATTAGGCGTTGAATTAGAAATTTTACGTGACGACCAAGCGAAATATATTGGTGTTGCAGTTGAAGGACCATTCAAACCAGAATATTACAGATATTAATTTTAGTAATTAGTTACTAGTGAATAGTAATTAGTTTTAAAAATAAAATCCTAAAGAAACCCTTGCATTAATTTGTAAGGGTTTTCTTTTTTTGGGCATTACCACAAGGGTCGGGCTTTCCGCTCTATCTTTATATTTTTTTCTGTAAAAAAACATAAAGGATGCCACTTCACTCCCTAATGCAAACTTGTTTTTCAGTTCATCTTTAGACAATTTTCAAAAATAAACAGCTCTACGTTTGTAGAATTGAATTTTTATTCTACATTTGTAGAGTTAATTCTAAAAACATAGAGCAAAATGCAATTATCTACAACAGAAGAACAACTAATGGAGCATTTGTGGAATCTAGAAAAAGCTTTCATGAAGGACTTATTGGAAGTTTATCCAGAGCCAAAACCTGCTACCACAACTATTGCAACTTTATTAAAAAGAATGACAGACAAGAAGTTTGTAGCTTATACTTTGTATGGAAACTCTAGAGAATATTATCCTTTGATTAAAAAAACAGATTATTTTTCAAAACACGTAAACGGATTAATTAAAAATTTCTTCAATGATTCGGCTTCACAGTTTGCTTCATTTTTTACAAAAGAAACAGATCTCACAGAAAAAGAATTAGAAGATTTAAAGAAGTTAATAGATATAGAACTTCAAAAAAAGAAAAAATGATAAATTTACTTTTAGAATCAACTATTGGTTTAGCTACATTTATTGTCTTCTACTACATATTTCTTGAACGTGAAAAAATGCATCAATTCAATCGGTTTTACTTGCTATTTTCACTGGCAATTTCGTTTATTATTCCTTTTTTAAATTTTGAAATAATTGAAATAAAAACAGTTATTGAAAATATTGAACCAATAAGTGTTCAGAAGGTTACATCTGTGCTACATGAAGATATAATGGAAAATAAGGCAATTCCAGAAATGGAATCCATTAATTATTTCCCTTATGCAATTTGGAGCTTATATTTATTAGTCTCGCTTTTACTTTTATTACGTTTTGGCAAAAATATTTGGAAATTAATTTCGACATCTAAGAATAACCCAATTATTAAATACAAGACTTCAAAATTAGTTTTAGTTTCTGACAAACTAATTCCACATAGCTTTTTAAATTATATTTATTTAAATATTGATGATTACAATGACAATTCAATTGAAAAAGAATTAATCACACATGAGTTAGTACATGTAAACCAAAAACACAGTTTAGATATATTGTTTGTTGAGTTTATAAAATGTGTTTTATGGTTTAATCCATTACTATATTTCTATAAAAAAACAATACAACTTAATCATGAATTTCTTGCTGACCAAGAAATTGTAAAAACCTATAATAATGTGCCGTATTACCAAAACTTGCTATTGCAAAAAGGTGTCGGTAACTCAACTACTTACTTGGCCAGTAATTTGAATTATTTAGTAACGAAAAAACGATTAATTATGATGACAAAAAAAACATCTAAAAAAATAGCATTGCTTAAAAAGGCAACTGTTTTTCCAGTACTTGCAGGATTAATATACTTTTTCTGTATAGAAGTTGTAGCGCAAGAAAAAGTGATACTTGTAAAACAAAATTTAACTGAAATTCCCAAAAAAGCGGTAGAAGAAAAGCCTAACGCTTTAAAAGTTTTAGAAGACACAAAAACTATTGAACCTCCTGTAAAATTGAAAGAAAAAGAAATTAAAAATCAAGTTTCTAATAAAAAAATAATAGTAATTGATGCTGGACACGGTGGTATAGATCATGGTAAGAAAGTAAATGATGTATTTGAAAGCAAAATTGTAGAAAGTATAGCAAAAAAATTAAACAACTAAATAAAAATAATGATATCGAAATTATTCTGCTTCGTGAAGACGATACCTTTATCGAATTAAAAGAAAGAGTGAATAAAGTCAACGCAATCAATCCACACTTATTAATTTCATTGCATATAAATACTTCACAAAACAACAATGTAAACGGCGTAGATGCATTTGTTTCAAGTAAAAACGCTTTTTATGAAAAGTCCGTTGACGCTGCCAATGAATTAATTGACAAAATCTCAAATAAAAATTTAGCAAAAGGCAATGTAAAAGATGCTAGTATATTTATTATCAATAATTCTAATTGTCCTGCCATTACTTTAGAAATAGGATATCTCACTAACGATAATGATAGAGAATACATAAAAAGTGAAAATGGAGTAAATGAAATTGCTAATAGAATTCTTGAATTTTTGAAACAATATTAATTTCTTATAAATTTTAAAGACCCTTACAGTAATGTGAGGTTTTTTTGTTTTTAAGTATTACCACATGGGTCGCGTTTTTCGCCAATGCAAAGCCTAAAAAATTAATTACCAATATTTTAACAACAAAGTGAAACAAATCACGTTATTTTTGTACTAATAAATATCATCAATCAATTCTATCGAACCCGTTTCGGCAGAAAAAAATCAATCATCATGTTAAAAAACTTCTTCCTACTTTGTTCTGGAGCAGATAAGAATCTCATCAATTCTTGCTCAAATGGCGAACAAAACAAGTACGCCGGCATTGGCGCAACCGTTTTCTTTACTGCAGTTATGGCTTTTATAGCTGCTAGTTATGCTCTTTTTACCGTTTTCGATAATACTTACATTGCCATGGCATTCGGACTCGTTTGGGGTTTTCTTATTTTTAATCTAGACCGATTTATTGTTTCTACTATTAAGAAAAGAGATTCTTTTTGGAGCGAATTTAAACAAGCAACTCCGCGAATTGCTTTGGCTATAATTATTGCTATTGTTATTTCAAAACCTTTAGAAATTAAAATATTCGAAAAAGAAATCAATACGGTTTTATTGAAAGAGAAAAACCAAATGACCTTAAATAATAAAAAAGAAATTGCCAATTATTTTCAATCGGATTTAGATAAAAACAAAGCGCAAATTGACAGTTTAAAATCGGACATAACTAAGAAAGAAAAAGAAGTAAACGATTTATATTCGGTTTATATTACCGAAGCTGAAGGAACATCAGGTACAAAGAAACTTGGAAAAGGTCCGGTTTACAAAGAAAAAAGAGAGAAGCACGATGCTAGTTTACAAGATTTGGCTGCTTTAAAAACCACTAACCAAGCTAAAATTGCAGAATTAGAAGCTAAAACCAAAACACTACAAGCTGATTTAGACAAAAAAGTCACTGAAACACAACCTATCATTGATGGTTTCGACGGTTTAATGGCGCGTATTAACGCTTTAAACAAATTGCCATTACTTCCTTCGTTATTCATAATGCTTTTGTTTTTAGCTATCGAAACTTCGCCTATTATTGCCAAATTATTATCTCCAAAAGGAGAATTTGATTTTAAACTAGAAGATGCTGAAATGGCCGTTTTAAATATGCTTGCCCAAAACAAACACCAAAGTGAATTACAACGTAAAACAGATGCTGAAATTTACGATAAAGTTTATACTGATATTAAAGACGATAATGAGCTTTATAATTACAAAAAGAAACGTGCAATTGAATTACTAGAACTTCAAGCGGATGGTTTTGTAGAAAAACAGAAAAAAGCATTATAAAATTTAACCACAAAGAACACAAAGCTTTACACAATGCACACAAAAAAACCAACATTGATCAATGTTGGTTTTTTTTATATTAAAATGGAACTACATTTTACTTAAAACCTCTTTTTTCAAAGCATCATATTCTGCTTGTAAAATAAGTCCATTATCTAGTAACTTTTTATAGTTTTGAAGTTTCTCAAACAGTTCTTCTTGTGATAAGTCTACTAATCCTTTTTCGGTAGCAGAAGTGTCTTCTTTTGGTTCTTCATATGTTTCATATGATTTAGTTGTAGAAACAATTTCGGCAAAATTTGTTATTTCTTCAGCAATCACTTCTTCCACCTCATCAACTGTTTTATTTTCTTCCTCAAATACATTCAAAGGAATAGTAGCTTCAACAACAGGTGTAGATTGAATTGGGTTTTTCAACAAATCCAATTGCTCTTTAGCATAAGTATATAATTTTCGTGCTTGATTTTTTGGTAAATAATCAACCGTATGCGTTAAATCTGTTTTTGTTGAAAAAGTAAAATCAGAACCTAAAATCCCTTCTTTCACATATGAACCCGCAATATCGTCCCAATCATAATCTATAAACTCCATTGAAAACCCTAAATTTTTAGGCTTACAAAGAATAATTCTTTTGTTGGTAACCACTACGCTATCTGGAAAAATGGTTACAGCAGGTTTTTTTTGAACTGCAATGTAACCAACTTCTTCATTAGACATTATTAGATTTTCCAATTTTGAAGCAATTTTTTCAATTGCTTTTGGATCTTGATCTTCGTTTAAAATATTTTTTAAATTTTCAAGCATGATTAACATTTATTTCTTTTGCAAAAGTACTATCAAAATAATTAAGATTATTAATTATTTTGATAGAAAAAGCCGCTTAATAAATTAAACGGCTTTAAATATTTTAATTGATTATTTATCTAAATGAAGCTCTTGGCCCAGTTGTAGCAAAAACAGCTGCCATTCTTGAAGCTTGACCTGAAGAGAACATATACATCCCTCTATCATCAGTATAATCCATATAATTCATATACATTTCAAGTGGAGTTCCAGTACAAGTACTTCTGTGACCTACTGCAGGAACCCCAGAATTAGCTGCATTATGAGAAGGAGTATCAGAAACTAAGTCATTCCCACAAGTTGCATCTCCCCAAATATGACGTAAATTCATCCAGTGACCAACTTCATGCGTTGCAGTTCTTCCTAAGTTAAATGGATACGTTGCAGTACCTGTAGTTCCAGTATATTTTGAATCAATTACAACTCCATCAGTCGCTGATGCTCCACCAGGAAACTGAGCATATCCTAAAATTCCGCCACCAATTGTACAAACCCAATAGTTTAATTTAGTAGTAGGTGAAGTAGGATTAATACCTCCTTGAGTAGACTTTTTCATTGCGTCATTAGTACCCCAAGAAGTTTTCGTAGTTGACTTTCTATAAACTGCATCTAGTACAAACCTTACGTTTAAACCACCTCTTACACTATTGTAAGGATTACTTGAATTATAGTCTGAATTAGTAGCTGTAAAATCTTTGTTTAAAACATCAATTTGAGATTGTAGTTGAGCTTGTGAAATGTTTTCAGCAGATGTTCTATACAAAACATTGAAAACAACCGGAATTTCTAAAACTCCATTTACAATTCTTCCTTGTTGAATGAATTTTTCGGCTTCAATTTCAAAATTTGCCATTCTTTCAGCCAATTTAGGATCGTCTCTTAGATGTCTTTCTAAAACATCATGAGAAGCACATCCTCTGTGAGCTACTGGTGCAACATCTCCATTAGTAGCTGAAGTGTCGTCGCTACTACAAGAAAGTATCATTAATAATGATACAACTGATAAAATAAGTTTTTTCATAAAAAAGTAGTTATAGTTTTTGATACCGCAATACTATGACTAAAATTTTAATGTTTATTTAAAAAAAGTTGCACATATCCTATTGATTATTAATTATTTTTGTTATATAATTGTAAAATCCTCAATTAGCCTCTTATTGAATCTTTCTCTTTTTTAGATAAACTCATAAAGACCAAGTCGTATGAATGATTTATTAAATCAATAATCATTTTATTAGACACATCCCCTTTTACATAAACACTGTTCCAATGCACTTTACTCATATGATATCCTGGTTTTATAGCTTCATATCGTTCTCGAAGTTCCAAAGCTTTTTCTGGATTGCATTTTAAATTTAGAAAAGGATTTCCTGTTTCAAACCCTTTTAATGAGACTAAACAAAACATTTTACCGCCCACTTTAAAAACCAAAGTATCTTCATCAAAAGGGAAGTGTTCAGTTACTCCTTTTTTAGATTGACAGAATTCGTATAGTTGCTGAATGTTCATTTTTTAGTGATTAGTGAAAAGTAATTAGTAATTAGCCTCCAAACTATATAAAACAGGCTTACTTGGACTTGCGTCATTTTCAAACGAAGCTATTTGTAAGTTTAAGAAATAACTTCCGTCTGAAATAGAATCATCAACATATATCATTTCGGTAATCGTACAATTCATTCGAGCATCCGTATTTAAATCGTTTACATTTTTTACGTTCCAAAATGCCTTATGCGCTAACAAAGCCCCACCGTCATGCTCCTTATCAACACTAGGTAAGTCAATCAACAAATGTTGAATACCCATTTCTCTAATATAAATTGCCGCTGCTAACTCCAAAAAAGGAGGGTTTGTATGCGAATAATTAAGATGCTTTTTCTTTTCTAAATTTGGTAAAGTTCGAATAACAATTGCTTCTGGGTTTCTTGACTGTGCTCGAATTGACAAATTAAGTGATTCCTCGATTTGTTCTTTCGTAATTACTAAATCTTCCCCAATTATTTTAGGTTGAACCGAAACAACTTCAGCAGTAAAAAAAAACTGTTTTAAACATTGATTGATGCTGTAAAAATCTCTTGTAATGTGTCCTAAACATTCAGTGTGTGTTCCGTGTGCATGCGGGTTGAAGAAAATATTATTGAAATTCGTTGAAGACTTCCCTTCTGAAACTTTCCCTATCCAATTACCGTCTTTTACAGGCTCAATAATTGGCATGTTTTGATACCAGGCAATAGGGTTTTTGTCATTATTCGACAATGGAATTGAGATGTCTAATGGTTTAGATAAATCGATTATTATGTTGTTGATTGTTGCTTTCATAATGGAACGCGGATTTTACAGATTTCCAAACGCGGATTTTACAGATCTCATTATCTGCGTTGCTTGCATCCGTTTTATCAGCGTTCGATTTTAATCCAAATTTACTAAAAACAAATCACTTGCAATTCCATCACATAAAAACTTTCCTTTTTTAGTTGCTCGAAGCACATTTTCTTCAATAAGAAGTAAGTCGTCTTCTAAAAAGCGTTTTGCTTCTTTGTTTAAATGATTTAGATATGGTTTTCCAAATTCATTTTCTATTCGCTCTAAAGAAACACCCCAAATGGTTCGCAAGCCTGTCATTATGTATTCGTTATAACGATCCGTTAGAGTCAATTTTTCTGTTTCTATTGGAATTTTATTTTCTTGAATAGATTTGATATAAAGTGAATTATTAGAAACATTCCAGCCTCTGTTTACACCATCGTAACTGTGTGCCGAAGGTCCAATTCCTATATATTTTTTACCCAACCAATATGCTGAATTATTTTTCGAAAAATAATCGGGTTTCCCAAAGTTAGACAGTTCGTAATGTACAAATCCGTTTTCTTGTAAGGTTTCAACCAAAATATGAAATTGTTCTTGAGCTGCTTCATCATCAGGTTGTTTGATAATTCCTTTTTTGATGAATTTATCCAAAGCTGTTTTTGGTTCAACTGTAAGCGCATAACTGGAAATATGATTGATTCCAAAAGAAAGCGCTTTATCTATATTTTGTTTCCATTTCTCGTTACTCGAACCTGGAATTCCATAGATTAAATCCAAAGAAATATTATCGAAATATTTTGTGGCAATTTCCAAACATTTTGAAGCTTCTTCTGAATTATGTGCGCGATTCATCATTTGTAAATCGTCTTCAAAAAAAGATTGAATACCAATTGAAAGTCGGTTTACCTTGTTCTTTGATAGTTCAATTATTCGTTCTTCCGTCAAATCATCTGGATTGGCTTCAACCGTAATTTCAGGATTTTCTGCAACATTATAATTTTTATAGACTTCATCAATCAAAAATCTTAAATCTCCAATCTCCAATATAGAAGGAGTTCCACCTCCAAAATAAATGGTTTCTACTTTATTGTCACTTCGAGCGCAGTCGAGAAGCTCACTTTTTCGCAAACCGATTTCTTTCGCCAAAGCCAAAACCATTTCGTCTTTCTTCTTTAAGGAAGTAGAGAAATGAAAGTCGCAATAATGACATGCTTGCTTGCAAAAAGGGATATGAATGTAGATTCCGCTCATTTATTTCTTTATACGATTTTCATTCTGTTTCACAAAAGCATCCCAACCCGAATAACTTTTTCCCACTTCCACTCTTCCTGAATTGAAGAAATGACAAACTGCTGCCGCTAATCCATCGGTTGAATCGAGGTTCTTTGGTAAGGTTTTTAAACCTAATAATTGCTGCAACATTTTTGCAACTTGCTCTTTACTGGCATTTCCGTTTCCAGTAATGGCCATTTTAATTTTCTTAGGTTCGTATTCCGTAATGGGAATATCTCGAGACAATCCTGCAGCCATAGCAACACCTTGTGCTCTTCCCAACTTCAACATTGATTGTACATTTTTTCCAAAGAATGGCGCTTCAATTGCAATTTCATCAGGGTGATGTGTATCGATGAGTTCAATTGTGCGTTCGAAAATATGTTTTAACTTTTGGTAATGATTGTCGAGTTTGTTTAACTGCAACTCGTTAAGCTGAATAAACTCCATTTTTTTATTCACCACTTTTATCAAACCAAAACCCATTATGGTTGTTCCTGGATCTATTCCTAATATGATGCGTTCGTTTGACATTTATTATTTTTTAAACACGAATTTCACGAATTAGCACAAATTAAAACTTTCTTATTTGTGATAGTTTTTGCTTTTCTTTGTAGTAATGATTTCGATTCCTCACAAAGCTAAACAATTCCTGTTAGTTATAATCAAACTTTTGATTGTAAGTATTGCTTTGTTTTATATTTACAACCAATTACAAGGAGAAAAAAGTTTGCATTGGCAAATTATTTCTAATTATTTATCGGTACAATCCGTTCTTATTTTATTGGTTTTTTCAATATTGAATTGGTTTTTTGAAATTTTTAAATGGAAACATTTAGTTTCTTCTTTTAAAGAGATTACTTTATTAGAATCAGCCAATCAAAGTTTAGGTTCACTAACCGCTTCCATTTTTACACCTAATCGAATTGGCGAATATGGCGCTAAAGTTTTATATTTTTCAAAAGAAAACAGAAAACAAATTGTTTTATTGAACTTTATTGGAAACAGCAGTCAAATGCTTGTTACTACTTTTTTTGGTATGATTGGCGTTTTATTAATTGATTTTAGTTTTCAAATTTCAAATTGGTTTGTTTTTGGATTTATTATAGCTTTATTTTTGATTCTTTTCCTTTTTAAGAAGGTTGAAATATATGGTTTTTCCATTCAAAAATTAGTTCAAAAAATTGCTTCTTTTTCAAATACTTTTCATAAAAAAAACCTTTTGCTTTCAGTATTTCGTTATTTGGTGTTTTCTTCTCAATTTTACTTTTTATTATTGATTTTTGGAGTTGATGCTGCATCTGAAATTGCATTTGGCACTATTTTTAGCATGTATCTATTAGCATCAATAATTCCGAGCATTCACTTAATGGATGTTGCTATAAAGGGAAGTGTTGCTGTTTATTTATTTGGTTTAATTGGGGTTGAAAGTTGGAAAATTATTGCAATTACATCTTTAATGTGGCTTTACAATTTAGTTCTACCTGTTTTAGTTGGAAGTTATTTTGTTTTACATTTTAAACCTCAAAAATCATGATTGTAATTCTATTCACAATCTTAATAATTTATGTGCTTTTTATAAGTGCGCTCATTTTTGGTTTTAGCAAAATAACTAAAAATGAAGTAAATACCTTAAAGCCTAAAACTACTTTTTCCATTGTTGTCCCTTTTCGAAATGAAGCTGTAAATTTACCCAAATTATTACTTTCTATCTCGAAATTGAATTACCATAAAGAATTATTTGAAGTTATTTTAGTGGATGATGAATCGGAGGAAGAATTTTTAATTACGAATTACGAATTTTCAATTACGATTATCAATAACAATAAAAAATCAGATTCGCCCAAAAAAGATGCAATTGAAACTGCAATAGAAATTGCAAAAAATGAATGGATAATTACTACTGATGCCGATTGTATAGTTCAAAAGGATTGGTTGATTTCTATGGATAATTACATTCAAAATACGAATGTAAAAATGATTGCAGCTGGAGTTACTTATTTACCCAAAAAAGAATTTTTACCTGCTTTTCAAACCTTAGATTTTTTGAGTTTGCAAGGAGCAACTGTTGGTAGTTTTGGTATTGGGAAACCTTTTATGTGTAATGGTGCTAATTTTGCTTATTCGAAAGCTTTTTTTAAGGAATTGAATGGTTTTGAAGGAAATGAAAACATAGCAAGTGGAGACGATGTTTTTTTGCTACAAAAAGCAGTTTCAAAAACACCAAAGTCTGTTGGTTTTTTATATGATTCTAAAAGTATCGTTGGAACACAAACGGTTAAAACTTGGAAAGAACTTTTTATGCAACGTGTTCGTTGGGCTGCAAAAAGCACAGGTTATTCTTCTGTTTTCGGAAAAACACTTGCCTTATTTGTTTTTGCAACAAATTTGTCTTGGGTTTTAGGTTTTGGATTTTGGGCTTTAGGCACGCTAGACCAAAACTATTTTATGCTTTTTATAGGAAGTAAATTTTTAATTGACTTGGTTCTTCTTTTAAAAGCGGCTCGTTTGTTTAAAACAAAACTACATTGGATATTAGCAAGTTCGCTTTTGTATCCGTTTTTTAGTTCTTCAGTTGCTTTGTATTCACTTTTTGGAAAGTATGAATGGAAAGGTAGAACGTTTAAGAAATGATTTAGAACAAGAATTTCACGAATTATCACAAATTAAACTCTAAAATAATTAATTTGTTATTTGACTTTTGAAATTGTTCTTGTTCTTACTTTTACTCAGTAACCTTAATGATTACCGGAACTACAAATTGCGTTTTAACTTTAATTCCTCTTTTAATGGCAGGTTCTACACGTGGAAAATCAGACAAACGATTCTTTAATATACTATCAATTTTTACAAAATCGTACGTAATGTTGTCTTTTGGTTGTTGGGCTTCAAATTTAAGTGTTGAATCGGCATTAATAGTTACTTTTACATCAATAGTATCAACCTCAGGATACATAACTTGAATAGTGTCAACTCCAATTCGCTCTTGAATTGTTTTTATTAAATTATCAAAAAAACACTGTTTCTGTTGTTCAGTATCTAAATTGCCATCACAATTAAAAATACTAGGATATTGATCCACTTCAGACCAATTGATTTTTTTCAATTCTTCTTGTAACAATACATTTTCATCTGGCGCTTTCGCATCAAAGAATTGGCAAGAAGTCATTAAAAAAACAAAAAATAAACTTAGTTTTTTATACATTTAATTTTGAATAACAATTAAATTTGTAACTATTCAATGCCAAAAATAGAAATAATTTATGGAATACTTTTTATTGATTACAGGTTTTTGCTTTATGATTATTGGCATACTAGGCAGTTTTTTACCCATTTTACCAGGACCACCTATCAGTTGGGTTGGTTTATTGCTATTGTATATTACAAAAGGAATAGAAATTAATTATTGGGTTTTAGGAGCCACCCTTTTTATAGCATTATTTGTAGCTGTATTAGACTATATTATTCCTGCGAAAGGCACCAAACGATTTGGAGGCAGTAAATACGGTATTTGGGGAACCAACATTGGTTTAATCATTGGATTGTTCTTTCCTCCTATTGGATTCATAATAGGCGCGTTCATAGGCGCACTTATTGGAGAACTTATTTACGACAAGAAAGATCAAAATAGAGCTTTAAAAGCAGCGACAGGTTCGTTTTTAGGCTTCCTTGCAGGAACTTTTATTAAACTTGTAGTTTGCTTTGCCTATTTAGGCTTGTTTATAAGTTTGGTTTGGGAAAATTGGGGGATTTGGTTTTAGATGATTAATTTTAAGTTGATGGATTTGAAAAATAAGTTTTTAATTATAGCATTATTATTCTCAGTTTGTTTTTTTGGTCAAAATGATTTAACGAATAAAATAGAGCATTATATTTCAATTTCTCAAAATGATTCTGCTTATGTCCTTTTAAGTAAACAAATTAAAAACAATACTAAAAAAGAATCAAAATTAACAGATTACTATATTCAATATGCTAGAGTTTTAAAATCATTGACAAAGACAGATAGTGCATTTTATTATATTTCAAAAGCAGAATCTATTCTGAAAAAAAATAAAACAAACCCTGAAAAATTATTCTATATCAAAACAATAAAAGCTGAATTTTATAGGCATTTGAACAATAGAGATGATGCTTTTAAATTTATTTATGAAGCTTCAAAAAACGAAAATACAAATTTCAATCCTAATATACTTGCCTACTTTTACAACCGTAAAATGGCCATTCTAGCAACTTATTACAATAATGTACCAGATTCTGTAGTAGTTGTTAAAAAACTCGCAAATTTAATTATAAAAAATGAATCAAAAATTGCAGACAAATCAATAGTTGCCTATACCTATAATGAATTAGGGTTTTTAGATTTCCATAAAAATCCGAAAAATGCATATAAGTTATTTGAAGACGGATTTAAAGTTGCAGAAAAATACAATTGTAAATCTGCATTAGTGGATATTTCATTAAATCTTGGAAGACAAGAACAGTATTACCATATTAATTATCCAGAAGCCATTCGGTTTTATAGAATTGCATTAAATAATGCTTTAGAAATTGACAATTTTTGGCAAATAAAAGAAGCGTTACTAAATTTAAGGAATGTATATGAATTAAGCAATCAGTACAAAAACGCACTTCATTGTAGTGATTCCATAACAATGTATTTATCAGAAATAATTAGGCGAGAAAACGATTTAATACTAAAGGAAGTTGAAAAAAAATACGATTTTGAAAAAAAAGAACAAGAAGTTAAATCCTATAAAAAAAATATTTATTTACTATCAATAGCAATAATTTCACTTTTTACTGGGATTTTTGTCTTGTTTTTTTATAACAAAAAAGTAAAAAATAAAAATAAAGAACTCACAAAATTAAATAACGAAAATAAATTTCTTGTTAGTGAAACCAACCATAGGGTAAACAATAATTTACAAGTTATTAATCTTTTAATTAATGAAATACAAAATAAGTTTGAAGCTAAAGAACAAAAAACAGAATTAGACGGATTAGTTGTAAAAATTGATACTATAGCAACTTTACATAGGCACTTATATCTTACAAAAAATAATGATTTAATAGATCTGGAAAAATATTTAAAAGAAATATTTCTCAATTTTAATACTGATTTTGAAAACAAAAAAATTTCATTTGATGCAACTATTCACTCTATAGTTATTTCATCAGAAAAGGCAATGTTCCTAGGATTATTAACAACCGAATTGATAATTAACAGCTTAAAACATGCCTTTCAGAATAATCAAGAAAAAAATATTATTTTACAACTAAAAATTAATGATGATACCATTTCCTACTTTTACAGTGACAACGGATTAAAAAGTAAAGGAAAAAAAATTGAACCTAAATTAATTGCACAAATTTGCTTACAATTAGACTCTGAATCAATAATAACCACAGATAGCGGTTTTACATTTCAAATTGAAGTAAAAAAATAGAAAAATATGCCAAGAATATTAATTGTTGAAGATCAAGTATTGATTGCCCATTATTTAAAAGACACTTTAATAAAAGAAGGTTTTGAAAATATTGAAATGGCATATAAAATTAATCAAGCTACAGATTTACTTCATGATTTTTTACCAGAGATTATTTTATTAGATATTAATGTTGAGGGAAAAGATACAGGAATCCATTGGGCAGAAAAATATGTAGTCAATGAAAAAATAATTTTTATCACTGCTCAAACTGAACGCGAAACTATGCAAAAAGCGCTTAAAACTAAACCTATTTTTTATTTAACTAAACCTGTTAAAAAAATAGAACTACTAGCAGCAATTGAATTAGCTAAAAATGGTTTGAAAAAGAAATATGTTATAGTTAAAGACGGATATGACGAGCTAAAAGTATTATTTGACGAAATATTATATGTTAAAAGTGATAAAAACTATATTGATGTACAAACCATTTCAAAAAAAATAACTCTAAGATACACACTAGATAATTTTTTAAACGAATTGGACACCGAAATTTTTTGCAAAGTACATCGCTCTTATATTATTAATAAAGAAAAAATTTCAAAGAAAACAGCAAATAGTATATACATAAATGAACAAGAAATACCTATTTCAAGAGCCCTTGAAATGAATCTATAAGTTTCGTATACAAACTTATGCAGTTCGTCCCTAAGTTGTATTTTTAGATTTTTAAAAATTTAGTTTTGTTGCATAATTTAAATTTCATAATTATGAAACAAAAGTATTTTTTATTAAAACTTATTTTTTTGTTGAGTTTAGTTTCATTTGGACAAACCTCAACATTATCCTACAACGATGATATCTATACCAGTAGCTATCCCTCAGTAACGTTGAACAATTTTACTACATGTCAAACATCTGCTAGTATTGTAGCATCATCCCAAGGGTATACAAGTGTATGGGCAGATAGAAATTATAGTTTAATTGTAAATGGAACAAATATTGGAACATTTATTGGAACTCAAACAATTGATATTACTTCATATATTCCAATTACTTCAGTTCAAATGAATAGCTCACATTACAGCTGGTCTTGGGTAGATTTAACTGTAAATATAACATCTCTTAATTCTTCGATGCCTGCTTCTGGGCCTACTGTATCCAACGTTACTTATGTTCAGGGAGATACTGCTAGTCCTCTTACAGCTACATTAACAGGTACGGGTACAACCTTAAAATGGTATACTGACGCTGCAGGAGATAATTATAGTACTACGGGATCAACTCCTTCAACTACAACTATTGGAACAACTTCATATTTTGTTGCTCAAGCAAACAGTTCTGGGTGCGAAAGTGTCCGTTCAGAAATTGTTGTCACTGTTGTAGCAAACACACCAGCAACTCATCTAAATTTTGATGGAGTAAATGATTTTGTGGTTTCAACAAACGCAACTACAAATAATACTGAAAATCAGACTTATCAGGCTTGGATTAAAATTCCGTCATTACCCGTTGCGACAAATAAATATAGAATATTTCAAAGAGGAATAGATGGAACTGGTGCAGGATGGTCTCTAGCTTTAGACGTACTTGATTCTGGACGATTACAAGCTTTGTATGTTAATTCTGCTGCATCAGGAAACTCTGTAAATGGTACGACTATTTTATCTCCAAACACATGGTATCATGTAAGCATGGTTTTTGAAAACAACAATTCAATTCGTATTTATTTAAATGGCACACTTGAAGGAAATTTATCGATTGGAAACATGACTTTAAGAAGTTCTGACTCAAAAATAAGAATCGGTAGAGGAAATCTATCAACTGAATATTTTAGAGGAGATGTTGATGATGTAAGAATATGGAACAAAGTCTTGTCTCAAGATTATATCATGAATACAATGAACTGTGAATTACCGAACGGAGAAGCTAATTTAGTTGTTTACTATAAATTTAATCAAGGTATTGCGGAAGCAAATAATTCAGGGATTACTTCAGCAACTGATGCAACTACAAATGCAAATAACGGCATCTTAACCAATTTTGCTTTAACTGGTTCAACTTCAAATTGGTTAGTAGGTTCACCAGTTACTACAGGTTCGTTAATTCCTGAAAATGCAACTGTAACTTCCCCAGTAACTTACAATCAAGGTGACTCAGCAACCGCTTTAACAGCTACAACTGGAACTAATGGAACTGGTTTACTATGGTATACAACTGCTACAGGTGGAATAGGTAATACAACTGCACCAACCCCGTCAACTTCAGCTGGTGGTTCAACTTCATACTGGGTTTCTAGCACAAATGCAAATGGTTGTGAAAGTGAACGAGTAGAAATTGTAGTTAATGTAAATAGTCAGGCTACACATTTGAATTTTGATGGAACCGATGATTTCGTAATTTCTGCAAATGCTATTACTACAAATACTGAGAACCAAACTTATCAAGCTTTGTTTAGAATTCCTTCTATTCCAACAAATTCTGATGCAATTCTTCAAAGAGGGATTGACGGAACTGGAGGATGGTCTGTACAAATTGGTATTAATACTTCAGGAAGACTATATGCTGGAATAAGCGCTACACCCGACACATTTGTAACAGGAACTACTGTGTTGAGTCCAAATACTTGGTATCATGTAACTTTCGTTTTTGAAAACAACAATTCTTTACGTCTTTATTTAGATGGCAATTTAGAAGCTTCTGTTGCTATCGGAAATCGCACATTACGTAATTCTGACAACAGATTAAGAGTTGGTAGCGGAAATGTTGCTAGCGAATATTTTAGAGGTGATATTGATGAAGTTCGTGTATGGAATAAAGTTATAAGTTCAACAGACATATTAAATACTATGAACTGTGAGTTGCAAGCTTCAGAAAATGGATTAAAAGCATACTACAAGCTTAATCAAGGTTTTGAAAATGTAAATAATTCATCTGTTACTTCTGCAACTGACAGCTCTGGAAATGGGAATGATGGAACCTTAACTAACTTTACTTTAAATGGTACATCTTCAAACTGGTTAGTGGGTTCTGCTTTAACAACTGGAAATACTTGTGCAACACTAGGTAACTCTGATTTTAATGTGAATAATACTTTTAAAGTATACCCTAACCCTTCAAAAGGAATATTTAATATTACTTCTGATGAAGCATTAACTATTGAAATCTATGATGTAGTTGGTAAACTAGTAAAAACTGTTAATACAGAAATAGGAAACCAAAGTCTCGATATTACTAATTTAAATTCAGGTATTTATATTCTTAAAACTATTAACACTAACAATGCTAAACAAGTTTTCAAAATAATTAAAGAATAAATTTTACTTAATCAATTAATTTATAAGCCAACTTAATTAAGTTGGCTTAATTTTTTATCATCTATTCGTCCACAAACTTTTGCAGTTAATCCTCATAAAAATAGAGAAATTAATATAAAATTTATTTTTGTTAAGTATAAAACTTATTTCAAATGAACCTAAAAAAAATAAATTAGAGATCCTTTTAATTATCTTTTATTCTATACTAATTTATTTAGGAATAAGCGTATTTATGATGTAATTAAAGTTATTATTCTAAATCATTTTAAATAAAATGAACTCTCACATTAAAAGGTTAGAATTTCTTATTTTAAACGAATTACCCAAATACATGAGCAACTATAATATAAAAAGAAATAAGTCTTAAGTTCTAAGAGGTTTTATGGAATCTTGTTGGATTGAAAAAGGCGAATTGTTTTAATTGTTTGTAATCTTAATTAATTATATGTTTCTATGCACTTTTTAAAACATTTTTTTGCCTTCTTTAATTTATTCAATCCAGCATATTTGATAAAATCTTTTAAAAATTCATTATCAATTTTTGATTCCCAATCATAAAAAAGGGAATTTTTAAAATCATTGTAAAAATCATCAATATCATCTTCTTTAAATCCACCCAACAAATAATAGGCTTCTTTCTTCTTTGAATAACAAATATAATAGTCACAGTCACACCACATACTGCTATTTCTATTCTTATCATCTAACCAATAATATTTGTTTTTTATTAAAATAAACATATAATCTTCATTCTCATAAAATTTATACGGTAGTTTATAAATATCTAGAATTAAATCATTTTTTGATTTTACATCATGCTTGCTTAACGTAAATAGTTTTGCTTTAAAAACAATAGCTGAAGTATCAATTTCACTAACAGTAGTATTTTCTTGAGAGTAAATACTATTTAAATTGAATACTAAAAATATAATGATTATTGCTTTCATTTTTATATTGTTTAATTTGGGGGAATTGGAGTGTTTGGTTTTAGAATTAATCTATTATTTCGTATAAATACTTCCCGAACAATATCTATCTTTTAATATAAACAATTCATCTTTATAAGTATAAAAATTATCACATAAATAAAATGTATTTCCATAATTAATATTGTATTTGACTACTTTTCTTTTTATTCTTAAAAAAGGAGATAAATCGGCTATATTCGTTTTATTTAACAAAACAAAAGTCCCATCTATATTAATCCCGCTAATGAACTCTTCATTAATAAACTCTTTTTCCTCAACATTGTCATATAAATTAGACTTCGTAGAAAAAGAAATTGAAATATAATTATCTATATCATTGGCTAATCTGATAATAATCAAATTTGGCTGAAATTTAAATTTTCCCTCAAATTCTCTTTTACGTTCTAAAATTAAACTCAAAAAATCATCATTTAATTCCATCTCGTTAACCATAAGATAATCTGAATCATTTTGATGCTTTTTAATTGATGAGCAACTAAAAAGCATTAAAGCTAAAGAAATAAAAATCAGTTTATACATACTTATTGAATTGGATAAACAAAAATAAGATAGAAATGAATAATTGAGTTGTAAATAGAAAGATTTATTTTCACAAAAGTGCGTAAAATCAAAAAAGCCATCCAAATCCTGATAAATCAGAATGTTTGGAAAGCTTTTCATTGGTCTAACTACTAAACCTGCTACGAGTTACAAAGTCGCAGCGTAAACAACACAACTATTTTAGATACTTTTATGGGGCAAAAAAGCACCTCATTTCTGAAATGCTTTTCATTCATAAGTTTTAAAATTTAAAATAACATTTACTTAAAACTATGCCTTGATTTATTATCAGACTCTAAATCAGAAAGTTCTGTTTTTTTAATAATCCACAATCCCGTTCTTTTAAGTTTGTACAATGGAATTGCATAAGACAATGTCAAAAAAGTTCTTTTATGATTATCTGAAACTGTGCCAAGCTCGTATCCAAATCCGATTTGAAAATCTAGAACAGACGCATTTATAACTGGTGCAAAAACATTATTTGTATCATCTCCTGTACCTGCAGAAAAGAGAATTCCTAAGTTAATTCCAAAAGTATTTGAAAAATCTTGTTCAATAACTTCACCTTCATTATTTCTTGTTACTTTTAATTCTCCCCAACTATATCCAAATCCAGCTCCAATTGAATTAAACAATGTTAGATCGCCTGTAAGCGTTTTAGAGTCATCTTCTTTTTTCTTAAAATCAAACCTCGCAAATGGAATTGCAAAATTTGTATTTAAAATATGTGCTCTATAATATTTAACCGTATTAGCTAAAAGAACTTTCTCTTGTTCCTTTTTTTCTAATAAATCAATTTGTGTCTGCACATCTTCCGAACCGCTTTCTTTTAACTCCTGAATCTTAGCTTGTCTTATCTTTTCCTCTAATTCTAACTTTTCTTTTTCTAATTCTAAAACCGACTTTACTGGTTCTTGAGCAAACAAACTCATCGCAAATAGACTAATAAACAATGTGATTATACTTTTCATAGTGAAATAGTTTAAAGGTTATTAGTACTAAATTTATAAAGTAAATCGTATAGTTTTTTATTAAGACTCTATTCGCTAAGAATATTTAACAATTTTCAGAAAAAGTCTGTATTGATTCTTAAAAAAACATTTTAGAGAAGGGTTTAAAATCAAAAAAGCCATCCAAATCCTGATAAATCAGAATATATGGAAAGCTTTTCATTGGTCTAACTACTAAACCTGCTACGAGTTACAAAGTCGTAGCGTAAACAACACAACTGTTTTTGATGCTTGTATTGGGCAAAAAAGCACCTCATTTCTGAAGTGCTCTTCCCAATTTAGCGGTCTGGACGGGACTCGAACCCGCGACCCCATGCGTGACAGGCATGTATTCTAACCAACTGAACTACCAAACCAGCGCTTAATTGCGAGTGCAAATATAGGACGGAATTTTAATATTCCAAACCTTTTCTTGAAAAAAATTCATCTTTTTTTAACGAATTAGCCAAACCTTTGTTTTTCAACCAAATATGTGGTCATAATTTTTTGAAAATTTTCACCTACTGCAACAGGAACGTACTGAATTTTATACTGCATACAGTTATTTTCAATTTTTTTGAAGAAAGAATTTACTTCATTTTCATAATTTTCTTTGGTTTGCTCTGTATACAAATTAATGGTCTCACCCGTTTCTACATCAACAAACTTTCTAGGAACTCCATCATATTCTAATTTAAGTTCTGATTTTTCGTCATAAACATGGAAAACAATTATCTTATGCTTATTGTGCTTTAAATGTTGTAGCGCTTTAAATATCTCCTCTTCATCTGTATTTTGAAACATATCTGTAAACAAAACCACCATGGAACGACGGTGCAATTTTTCAGCGATTTGATGTAAATAAGCTACCGTATCTGTATTTTTTGATTGTTTTGGGATTTCTAAAACCGACTCTAGCTTATCTATAAGCATGCGATGATGGCGTTCACTACCTTTTTCGGGCGCGTAATACTCGTATTCGTTAGAATATACACTTAAACCAACAGCATCGCGCTGTTTTTTAAGCAAATTCATTAAAACAGCCGAAGCCAACACTGAAAAACCTATTTTACTTTCATAAAAACCTTGATTTGCTTTTAAAACAGGATAATGCATAGAAGAAGAGTTATCAATAATTAAATGACAACGCATATTGGTTTCTTCCTCATAACGTTTTGTGTACAATCGGTCGGTTTTAGCAAACAACTTCCAATCAATATGCTTGGTGCTTTCACCAGAATTATAAATTTTATGTTCAGCAAACTCAGCTGAAAAACCATGAAACGGACTTTTATGCATTCCTGAAATAAAACCCTCAACGACTTGTTTTGCCAAGAGTTCAAGATGCTTAAAACTGGAAATTTTCTCTAATTGATTTTCAATCTTCATCTCTCAAATGTATTAAAAAAAAATTGGATTATTAGATTTTTAGACAACAGACAAATAGACAATAAATTTATCTAATAGCCCTGATAGAGCGATTATCCTTGTGAAGTGAAGCGAAACAAGATAACAGCGAAAGCAGGAATTGCATTTACAAGAAATACTGAAACTTTCGCTTCATAAAAAAGCCCAACTATCGCTGGGCTTTATTTTCTTTTTCAATTTGATGCTTTATTATAATAATGCGTCGATTGCATCTGTATATGTTTTCTTTGGAGCAACTCCTACTTGACGACCTACTACTTCTCCGTTTTGGAAAATTAAAACCGTTGGAATGTTTCTTACACCATATTTTGCAGCAAATTCTTGGTTTGCATCTACATCTACTTTTCCTACCACTGCTTTTCCTTCGTAATCTGCAGAAACCTCATCGATAACTGGTCCAACCATTCTACATGGCCCACACCAAGCTGCCCAAAAATCTACTACTACTGGTTTATCTGATTTTAATACTACTTCTTCAAAAGTAGCATCTGTAATTGCTAATGCCATATCTTTTAACTTTTATGTTGTTTAATTATTGAAACAAAAATAACTATTTATTTTTTAGGAATACAAATAAATGAATTGCTTTTGCCTATAGTTCTATTTTGAAAAATGATACTAAAGTGTTTTTAAAACTGCTAATAACACATCTCCTTTTAAACGCGTTCCATAATTTGGATTGATGTACATGAACTCTATTTCTTGTTTGTCATTTAACACATAAACCGTTGGAACAGGAAGAAAACCCGGGTTTTTACCTTCTGAATATTTGTCTAATTTTGGTTTTTCTCTTGCAAATGCAATTCCGACTGCTTGCGAAAAAATTCCCTCGCTATCTGAATACAGTTTGTACTGCAATTCTTTTTTATCTAATGTTTGTTTCAAGAAACTTGGTGCATCTGGACTAATTGCCACCACTTGATAGCCTAAAGCAATAATGTCTTTTTCAATGTCTTGCATATCGGCCAATTGCGAATTACAATAAGGACACCATCCACCACGATAAACCACAAGAACAGTTTTTTTATCAAAAATGTCTTTTGTTTTTACTTCCTTTCCATTTGCATCATGTAAAACTACATTTGGAATTTTTTCTCCAATTAATAACGGACTTATATTTTCAGCCTTATCTGCAATTTGCGCTAATGAAACTATAGAAAACAAAAGAGTTACGATTTTAAAAATATTTTTCATAATTCACTTTTTTATTTGATACAAAGTTCAATAATTAAGCCAAAACAGAATGTTAGCTGTATTACATTAATTCAATTTAAAATTGATTTGCATGTTTTCTAACTCTTGAAGCAGCTCATTTGAAATTTTAATTTTTAGCTTTCTACTCGGCATACTCAATTTTGTAACCACTTGTATTTCTTCAATTTCTGTCTCTAAAACAGCATTTTCAGTTGATTCTTCATCATTCTCAGAAGTTACATCCTCTTCACTTTCAACAACAACTTCAGTAGCAACCATTCTTTTTACTTTTTGCAATTCCATTACCTCCATAGTCACTTGATTATCTCCTTTTGCTTTTGAAAACAAATCTTGAAGTCTATTAATTAAATGCTCACTTAAATCGGTAATATTGAATTGCAAAATTAGTTTTTTAGCAAATGTAGTCAACACATCTTGTAAATACTGGACTGCAACAAATTGCATTCTTGGATCACCTTTCTTACCTTCGGCATTTGTCCACCCTTCTTTTACAATTATTTTCATAAAAGTAAAGTTGTTCTGAATTAAGAAATGACGGAACTTTAAATACTCTTCTCCAAATATTCTAAAATCATAACTCTCATCATAACCTTCTAAAGTAAACATTGCCCAGCCTTTTCCATTTTTTGAAACTCTATGCTCTATTTTTGTAATGATCCCTCCAATACTAATATTTTTTCCAACTAAAGAATTTAAATCTTTTAACTGCTCCAATTTAGTGTTACAAAAATATTTCATTTCGTATTTATAATCATCTAGCGGATGACCCGAAATATAAATACCAACTACTTCTTTTTCTTTTGCCAGTTTTTCCATAGTATTCCACTCTTCACAAGGTGGAACAATTGGTTCTGGAATTTGCACTTCTGAAGCGTCACCAAATAAACTTACTTGCGATGAATTTTCATTTTCCTGGAACTTAGCACCATATTTAACTGCTTTTTCTAGAAATGTAATTCCGTCTCCTTCATCATGAAAATATTGCGCTCTATGTGTTTCGCCAAAACCATCAAAACCACCAGCTAAGGCCAAACTTTCAAATGCTTTTTTATTGGCTGCACGCAAATCAATTTTCTTGGCAACATCAAAAATAGACTTGTACCTTCCTTCTTTTCTATTTTCTACAATGGTGTCAACCGCATTCGCTCCAACTCCTTTTATGGCCCCCATTCCAAAACGAACCGCGTAATCTTCATTAACCGTAAATTTATAATACGACTCATTTACATCTGGGCCCAAAACTTGCAAGCCCATTCGTTTACATTCCTCCATAAAGAACGAAACTTGCTTAATGTCGTTCATATTATTTGAAAGTACCGCTGCCATATATTCGGCAGGATAATGCGCTTTTAAATAGGCTGTTTGATACGCAATCCAAGCATAACAAGTTGAATGTGATTTATTGAAAGCATAACTCGCAAAAGCTTCCCAGTCTTTCCAAATTTTTTCTAAAACAACCGCATCATGTCCTTTTGCTGAAGCCTGCTCTACAAATTTAGGTTTCATTTTATCTAGAACATCTTTTTGCTTTTTACCCATTGCTTTACGCAAAACATCGGCTTCACCTTTAGTAAAATCAGCTAAAGATTGCGACAAAAGCATTACTTGCTCTTGATACACTGTAATCCCATAGGTTTCTCCTAAATACTCTTCGCAAGCATCTAAATCGTATTTTATTTCTTCTTCTCCATTTTTTCTTCTTACAAATGAAGGAATGTATTCCAAAGGTCCTGGACGATATAATGCATTCATGGCAATTAAATCTCCGAAAACTGTTGGTTTTAACTCTTTCATGTACTTCTGCATTCCTGGAGATTCATATTGGAAAATACCAACCGTTTCACCTCTTTGGAACAACTCGTAAGTTTTTTGGTCATCTATAGGGAATGTATCCGGATCTAAATCGATACCATTTCTATACTTAACTAACTTAACCGTGTCTTTAATTAAGGTTAATGTTTTAAGGCCCAAGAAGTCCATTTTTAACAAACCTGCACTTTCTGCAACCGAGTTGTCAAACTGTGTAAGATATAAGTCAGAATCTTTTGCGGTCGTTACGGGAACGAAATTCGTAATATCGGAAGGTGTTATAATTACTCCACAAGCATGAACTCCAGTGTTTCGAAGAGAACCTTCTAAAATTTTAGCTTGCTGAATGGTTTCACCTGCTAGGTCTTCGCTATTTGCTATCTCTATTAATTCTTGAACTTTTTCAAATTCTTCAGAACGCAAAGCTTTTTTAACTTCCGACTCGTCTTCAGCAATAAAACGTGCTAGATTCCATTTTGAAGGCATCATTCCTGGAATTAATTTTGCAATTCTATCGGCTTCAAAAAGCGGCAAATCTAACACACGAGCTGTATCACGAATAGCCGATTTCGTTGCCATTTTACCATAGGTAATAATTTGAGCAACTTGTTTTTGTCCGTATTTTTCAATTACATAATCCATTACACGACCTCGACCTTCATCATCAAAATCGATATCAATATCGGGCATGGACACACGATCAGGATTTAAGAAACGCTCAAAAAGCAAATCGTACTTAATAGGATCAATATTGGTAATTTTCAAACAATAAGCTACTACCGAACCCGCAGCAGAACCACGACCTGGTCCAACAGAAACATCCATTTTTCGGGCTTCAGCAATGAAATCTTGTACAATTAAGAAATAACCTGGATAACCCGAGTTCGAAATGGTTAATAATTCAAAGTCTAAACGCTCTTGGATTGCTGGAGTAATTTCGCCATAGCGTAATTTTGCTCCTTCATAAGTTAAATGCCTTAAATATGCATTTTCACCTCTTACTCCGCCGTCATTTTCATCTTCAAGGTTTATAAACTCTTCGGGAATATCATATTTTGGAAGCAAAACATCTCTGTAAAGCGAGTAAATTTCTACTTTATCTACAATTTCTTGAATGTTTGTAATAGCATCTGGTAAATCAGCAAATAGCTTTTTCATGTCTTCTTGCGACTTGAAATAATATTCCTGATTTGGTAATCCGTAACGATAACCACGACCGCGACCAATTGGTGTTGCTTGTTTTTCGCCATCTTTTACACACAACAAAATATCGTGTGCATTTGCGTCTTCTTTATTTACGTAATAGGTATTATTAGTCGCAATTAACTTTACATCGTGCTTTTGAGAGAATTCAATTAAAGTTTTGTTTACTCGATTTTCATCTTCTTGATTATGACGCATAATCTCGAGATAAAAATCATCTCCAAATTGCTCTTTCCACCAAATCAAAGCTTCTTCTGCTTGAACTTCTCCGATGTTTAGAATTTTACTAGGAATTTCTCCGTATAAATTTCCAGACAAAACCATGACATTTTCTTTGTATTTTTCTACTACACTTTTATCAATTCTTGGAACATAATAAAAACCTTCCGTGAAAGCTATAGAAGACATTTTAGCCAAATTATGATACCCTTTTTTATTTTTTGCCAACAAAACAACCTGATAACCGTTGTCTTTTTTGGTTTTATCTAAATGATTTTCACAAATATTATATTCACAACCTACAATAGGTTTTATCTCAGTATCAGTTGGTTCTTCACCAGCTTCAATTGCGGCTTCAATCTTTGCTTTTGCAGTTTTATTATGATTCATAACTGCGCTAACAAAATGGAAAGCTCCCATCATGTTTGCCGTATCGGTCATTGCAACCGCATTCATGTTATTTTTAGCTGTAGCCGAAACCAAATCTGAAACTCCAATTGTGGATTGCAGTACTGAAAATTGTGTATGATTATGAAGATGAGCAAACTTTGCTTCTTTTAATGCTCCTTTATCCGATTCTGAAATCGTGGTTTGAGTATTTTCTTGTTCAACCTTTTGCAGTTGTTTTCTGATTTGTTCAGAAGCTGCTTTTAAATTGATATGTTTTAATCCTATAAGTTGAATTTCTTTTGGATTATGCTCTTTAAATCGGGTAAAATAATCTGGACTAACATCCAATTCTTCTTTAGTAAAAACTTCGCGTTTAATTAACTCTAAAAAACAACGCGTAGTTGCTTCAACGTCGGCAGTTGCATTATGTGCTTCCGAAAAAGGAACATTAAACAAATATTCGTGTAATTCTGTTAATGTTGGTAATTTAAATTTTCCACCTCTACCTCCTGGAAGTTGTAACAAAGATGCTGTAACTTCAGTACAGGTATCTAAAACTGGCATTTCACTCATTTTGGACTGCACATTCATTCTATGAAATTCACACCCCATAATATTGACATCAAAACCTAAATTTTGACCCACAATAAATTTTGTTTTAGATAATGCTGTATTGAATTTTTCAAGAACTTCGCTTAACGAAATTCCTTGCTCCATTGCCAATTCAGTAGAAATTCCATGAATACGCTCTGCGTCATAGGGAATATTAAATCCTTCCGGCTTAACCAAATAATCTTGATGCTCAATAAGATTTCCCATTTCATCATGCAATTGCCATGCAATTTGTATACAACGAGGCCAATTGTCTGTATCTGTTATTGGGGCAGACCAACTACGAGGTAATCCGGTGGTTTCGGTATCAAAAATTAAATACATGGAATTGATTATTAAGCATTAAGCAATGAAAGGGTTGAAAAATTCAACAAAACAAAAATACATTTTAAAAAAATGAAGCACAATTTTAGTTATCAACAGAAAACAAAAAAGCCGTTTTGAAAATTCAAAACGGCTTTTTTAAAAATTTTTTATATTACAAACCAGCAGTGTTTAGCCTGTAAAATACCCCATTCGAAAAAGTAATCACCTCTCCTGAGCTACTTACCGCATTGAATTTAAAAGTTCCAGTATATCTTCCATCCTCAACTTCCTCAATTACAATTTCACCATTACATTGCTGAGTATTTAGAATTTTAACCTTTGCGTTATTATTCCCTCCAACAACGGTTACTATATCACCAGCAACATAACCATCACCTCTCGAAACAATCGTAACTTTAGTAATGTTTCCGTTTGTATTTGTCTCAATTGCAAGCCTTAAACCTGAACCTGAACCTGTAAAAGGAGTTGTTTGAGCATTATTTGAATTCACATAACCTGTTCCTGAATTTACAATATTTGAAATTTTATATGCTGGACCTAAATTAGAACTATCTGTATTTGTGCTCAAAACAATCCCTTGCCCGTCAAAATCATAAGAAGCATAATTATCTTCGTTAGTAGTGCCTAAAACATACGTACCTAAATCAGAAGTAGACGCTCTTAATACAATTGTTTCATACTGTGTAAGTGCAGTAATCACAAATCTACCCTCCGTATCTATAGAAACTCTAGCATCAATTGCCCTCCAAGTAGCGTCATTAAACTTTGCTTGAAATGCAGGATTATTAGTTTGTACATCATTTGTACAAGCTGAAAAAACTATAGCAGTAAGAAATAAATAAATAATTTTTTTCATTTTTTGATGATTTTCTTTTAATTCAATTAACAAAAATAATTTTTTTAATCTAAAAACAGTATAAATAAATAAAAAATATTTCAAAAATATTTTTACAATCTAAATATAAATATTGTATCTTTGCCGCCTTAATTAACTGAGGTCGTGTACCTCAAAATTTAATCATTAGATTATGTCAGTAAAAATTAGATTACAAAGACACGGTAAAAAAGGAAAACCTTTTTACTGGATCGTAGCAGCTGATGCACGTTCAAAAAGAGATGGTAAATTCTTAGACAAAATCGGAACTTACAATCCAAACACAAACCCTGCAACTATTGACTTAAATGTTGATAGCGCTGTTCAATGGTTACACAATGGTGCTCAACCAACTGATACAGCTAGAGCTATTCTTTCTTACAAAGGTGCTTTATTGAAACACCATTTAGATGGTGGAGTAAGAAAAGGAGCTTTAACACAAGAACAAGCTGATGCTAAATTTGCTAAATGGGTTGAAGAAAAAGCTGGAAAAGTTGATTCTAAAAAAGACGGTTTAAGTAAAGCGCAAGCTGACGCTAAAGCTAAAGCATTAAAAGCAGAACAAGAAGCTAATGACAAGCGTAAAGCTGCACAAGCTGAAGCTTTAAAAGCTGAAGAAGCAGTAGAGGAAACTACTGAAGAAGTTGTGGAAACAGCTACTGAAGAAGCTCCAGCTGTTGAGGAAAACAACGAAGAAACAGAAGCTTAATTTTAAAATTGTAATTCATGCGTAAAGATGAGTGTTTCTATTTAGGCAAAATTGCAAAAAAATTTAGTTTCAAGGGTGAAGTTCTAGCATTTCTAGACACAGATGAACCCGAAATTTATGAAAATTTGGAATCAGTTTTTGTTGAACTTAACAAAACACTGGTTCCATTTTTTATTGAAAAAAGTCACATTCACAAAAATAAATTTCTAAGAATTAAATTTGAAGATTTTTCTTGTGAGGAAGATGCTGATGCAATAATGAATTGCGAATTATATTTACCACTTTCAGCATTACCAAAACTTGAAGGGAATAAATTTTATTACCATGAAATTGAAGGCTTTAAAGTTGAAGACACTCGTTTAGGAAATATAGGTGTAATTCAACGCATTAACGATAGTAATGCACAACCTCTTTTCGAAATATTAAAAGGAAACACTGAAATACTAATTCCTTTAATAGATCATTTTATTATTAAGATTGATAGAGAAAATAAAATAATTTACCTTAACACACCTGAAGGGTTAGTAGATTTATACTTAGGTTAAATCTTAAAAGCATGTCGTTTCAATTTAAACAGTTTACCATAGAACAAAATCGTTGCGCAATGAAGATTGGCACTGATGCGGTTTTACTTGGCGCTTGGTCTCCAATCCCAAAAAACATATTTAGCGTTTTAGATATTGGTGCAGGGACCGGAATATTATCTTTAATGCTTGCCCAAAGAACTAACGCTGAACAAATTGATGCTATTGAAATTGATGAAGAAGCGTATGAAGAATGTGTTGATAATTTTGAAAACTCTCCGTGGAGTGATAGATTATTTTGTTATCATGCAGGATTAGACGAATTTCTAGAAGAAATGGAAGATGAGTCGTATGATTTGATCATTTCAAACCCTCCGTTTTATACTGACGAGTACAAGTCTGATACAGAAAAAAGAAATATAGCCCGATTTGAAGACGCTTTACCCTTTGAAGAACTTATAGAAAGTGCCGCGAATTTATTAAGTGAATTTGGGATATTTTCAGTAATTATTCCTTTTAAAGAAGAAAAACGCTTCGTTCAATTAGCATCTGAATTTCAACTCCATCCTTTTAAAACAACTCGAGTAAAAGGAAGTGAGGCTTCCGAAATAAAAAGAAGCTTACTTGCTTTTAAATGGGACGAACAAATTAATGTAGTTGACGAATTAATTATTGAAATCGAAAGACATCAATACACCTCAGATTATATAGAATTGACCAAAGAGTTTTATTTGAAGATGTAAATATTTTTATTTTCGCTTATAAAATATAACATACGTTCGTTGATTTGTTAAAAATCTTTACTTACTTTTGTTCTTCGAAAAACAGATTGTATCACCTAACTGCATTACAATCAAAATGATAAAAAAATGAGACCAGATTTATTTCAAGCACCTGATTATTACCAATTAGACGATTTATTGTCTGAAGAACATAAATTAGTTCGTGACGCTGCTCGCGCATGGGTTAAAAAAGAAGTATCACCAATTATTGAAGAGTATGCTCAAAGAGCTGAATTCCCTAAACAAATTGTAAAAGGTTTAGGTGAAATTGGTGGTTTTGGACCTTATATTCCTGAAGAATATGGCGGTGCAGGTTTAGACCAAATTTCTTATGGTTTAATTATGCAAGAAATTGAAAGAGGCGATTCTGGAGTTCGTTCCACTTCATCTGTACAATCTTCTTTAGTTATGTATCCAATTTGGAAATATGGTAACGAGGAGCAAAGAATGAAATATTTACCAAAATTAGCTACTGGAGAATTCATTGGTTGTTTTGGTTTAACAGAACCAGACCACGGATCAAATCCTAGTGGAATGACTACTAATTTTAAAGATATGGGCGACCATTATCTTTTAAATGGTGCAAAAATGTGGATTTCAAATGCACCTTTTGCTGACATTGCCGTAGTTTGGGCTAAAAATGAAGAAGGAAGAATTCACGGTCTTATTGTTGAAAGAGGAATGGAAGGCTTCTCAACTCCTGAAACTCATAATAAATGGTCGCTTCGTGCTTCTGCAACTGGAGAATTAATTTTTGATAATGTAAAAGTTCCTAAAGAAAATTTACTACCAAACAAATCTGGATTAGGAGCACCACTAGGCTGTTTAGATTCTGCTCGTTACGGTATTGCTTGGGGAGCAATTGGAGCAGCTATGGATTGTTACGATACTGCCTTAAGGTATTCTAAAGAGCGTATTCAATTTGACAAACCTATTGGCGCAACTCAATTACAACAAAAAAAATTAGCTGAGATGATTACTGAAATCACAAAAGCTCAATTACTAACTTGGAGACTTGGAGTTTTAAGAAATGAAGGAAAAGCTACATCTGCTCAAATTTCTATGGCAAAAAGAAACAATGTTGACATGGCATTAACTATTGCTAGAGATGCACGTCAAATGCTTGGAGGAATGGGAATTACAGGAGAATACTCTATTATGCGTCATATGATGAACTTAGAATCTGTAGTTACTTATGAAGGAACACACGATATCCATTTGTTGATTACAGGTATGGATGTAACTGGTTTTGCTGCATTCAAATAATGAAACAATAGATAAAATTTATATAAAATGCTTCGTTATTTAACGGAGCATTTTTATTTTTGGAACACTATTTGCAAATCTATAGTTGAATAGATTTCGTAAATATATTAAAACGTACAGTTATGAAAACCCAAACTATTAACCACAGCATTCAAAAATATAAAGATGAATTATTAAATCATACTTTGTATAATGAGATAAAAACGATTGATGACCTACATTGTTTCTTGGAAAATCATGTATTTGCCGTATGGGATTTTATGTCACTCTTAAAAGCCTTACAAAGTAAACTAACTTGTACAACAACTCCATGGATTCCTGTTGGAAATCCTGAAACTCGTTATTTAATAAACGGAATTGTTGTTGCAGAAGAAACCGATATTGACTTAGATGGAAATCGAAAAAGTCATTATGAATTGTATTTAGACGCTATGAAAGCTTGTGGAGCAAATACGACTCCTATTGAAAACTTCTTACTAGAGGTTGTAGAAACGAGAAACATTTTTGTCTCTATTAAACAAAGTGAATTGCATCCTAATGTAAAAGAGTTTCTAGATTTTACTTTTAGAGTTATCGAAGAAGGGGAAGCACATCAAATTGCAGCTGCATTTACATTTGGAAGAGAAGATTTAATACCAGAAATGTTTACAGCAATACTGAAGAAATTTCAAGCTAATTTTCCAGATGTAGATTTATCAAAACTAATTTATTATTTCGAAAGACATATTGAATTAGATGCCGACGAACACGGACCAATGGCAATGCAAATGATAGCTGAATTGTGCGGAAATGATGACAAAAAATGGCATGATGTTGAAACTGTTTCCATCTTAGCATTAGAAAAAAGAATAGGGTTATGGAATGCTATTGAAGAGCAAATACATAAAAAAGAATTGGTTCATTAAAATAAAAAAGCGAGATTTAAATCTCGCTTTTTTTAGTTTATTGTTCTGGTGCTATTTCAATTTCTAAACCTTCAAGTTCTTCGGAAATATGTATTTGGCACCCCAACCTACTGTTGTCTTTTACATGATAAGCTTCCCAAAGCATTGCTTCTTCATCTGGGTTTCGTTCTGTTTTTAAAACATCGTTTAAAACATAACACTGACAAGAAGCACACATAGCCATACCACCACAAATACCTATGGTTCCTTCTTCTGCTAATTCATATGAACGAATAAGCTCCATGACATTCATATTCATGTCTGTTGGCGCTAAAACTTCATGTTTAACCCCGTTTCTATCGGTAATTTTTATAGTAACATCAGTCATTAGTCTATTGCTTTTACAACTGCTTTTTCGGCTTCTTTTCTTGTTCCATCAAAACCATCAACTCCAGAAACAGTTGTGTATTTCAACACATAACGTTTTCCAGGATTCAATTTATTGTAAACACTTTGACACATTAAAGTTGCTTCATGAAAACCACAAAGAATTAACTTCAATTTACCTGGATATGTATTTACATCGCCAATAGCGTAAATTCCGTCAATATTAGTTTGATAGTCTAAAGCGTTGTTTACTTTAATCGCATTTTTTTCGATTTCTAATCCCCAATTTGCAATTGGACCTAACTTTGGTGTTAATCCGAAAAGCGGAATAAAATAATCCGTCTCCACATTCATACGAGCACCATTAATTTCAATATCTAATGATTCTATTCGCTCGCTTCCTTTAAAACCAACTACTTCAGCTTCGGTAATTAATTTTATTTTTCCTGCCGTTTTTAATTCTTGCACTTTCTCAACTGAATCTAAAGCTCCTCTAAATTCATTTCTTCTATGAACTAAAGTTACTGATGCAGCAACATTTGACAAAAAGATACTCCAATCTAAAGCAGAATCTCCTCCTCCAGCAATTACAATGTTCTTACCTCTATATTTTTCAGGATCTTTTACGAAATAATCAACTCCTCTATCTTCTTTTTCATAAAATTCAATATCCTTGAGTAAAGGTTTTCTAGGTTCAAAAGTACCTAAACCACCCGCAATAGCAATTGCTTTCGCTTTATGCTGTGTTCCTTCTTTAGTAGTGACTAAAAAAGTTTCGTCTTCAAGCTTCTCAATGGTATTAGCCGTTTCTCCTAAGGTAAAACCTGGTTCAAATTGTTTAATTTGTTCCATTAAATTAGCAACCAAGTCTCCTGCTAAAACTTCAGGATAACCTGGAATATCAAAAATTGGTTTTTTGGGATACAATTCAGCCAATTGCCCTCCAGGTTGCGGAAGCGCATCAATAATATGGCATTTTAATTTTAATAATCCTGCTTCAAAAACAGTAAAAAGACCAGTTGGGCCTGCTCCGATTATTAATATATCTGTTTCAATCATTTTTTACAAAGTCAAAAGTCAAAAGTCAAAAGTCAAAAGTCAAAAGATTTATAACCTTTTGAAATTTTGATTCTTAGCACTCATTAAGCTATATTTTCTACGGTTTCGATTTGAGGAACAAATTTTTTAATGGTTGTTTCTACACCAGCTTTCATTGTACTAATACTTAAACTACAACTTGTGCAAGCACCTTCTAAACGAACTTTAACATGTTTGTCGTCAATTACTTCAACTAATGAAATATCTCCACCATCTGAATTTAAAAAAGGACGAATTTCGTCTAAAGCTTTTTCGATGTTTATTATAATTTCTTCTTTGTTCATCTTATTTTCCTTTAACAGCAGAGCAACCTGCCATTGTTGTTATTTTTATTGCTTCAGAAGCCGGTAATGTTTCATTTCTACTTACCGTTTCGGCAACAACATTTCTTGCTAAATCTTCAAAAGCTCTTTCAATTGGCGAAGCTGTTTGTAAAGCTGCTGGACGACCGTAATCTCCTGCTTCACGAATGCTTTGTACTAATGGAATTTCTCCTAAAAATGGCACTTCTAAATCTTGTGCTAAATTACGAGCACCTTCTTTTCCGAAGATATAATATTTATTGTTTGGTAATTCTTCTGGGGTAAAGTAAGACATGTTTTCAATAATTCCTAAAACAGGAACATTGATACTTTCGTTAGCAAACATCGCTACTCCTTTTTTAGCGTCTGCTAAAGCTACAGCTTGAGGTGTACTAACTACAACTGCACCCGTAATTGGTAACGATTGCATGATAGATAAGTGAATATCTCCTGTTCCTGGTGGCAAATCAATTAACATAAAATCAATTTCTCCCCAGTTTGCATCAAAAATCATTTGATTTAATGCTTTTGCCGCCATTGGTCCACGCCAAATAACAGCTTGGTCTGGTTTAGTGAAAAATCCGATAGAAAGAATTTCTACACCATAACTTTGAACCGGTTGCATTTTTGATTTTCCGTCAATTTCAACCGATGTTGGTTTTGCTTGTTCCACATCAAACATAATTGGCATTGATGGACCATAAATATCAGCATCTAAAACACCAACTTTAAAACCCATGTTTGCTAAAGTAACCGCTAAGTTTGCAGTAACTGTAGATTTACCAACCCCACCTTTTCCTGAAGAAACAGCAATAATATTGCTAATTCCAGGAATAGCTTTTCCTTTTATTTGATTTGGATTTTCTGGTTTTTCTGGAGCTTCAACCTTTATGTTTACTTTTACTTTTGCTTTTTCATACACTTTTTCGTGTATTACTTTCATGATATCAACTTCAGCTCTTTTCTTAATATGTAAAGCTGGCGTTGCCAAAGTAAGATCTACTACTACTTCATCTCCAAATGTGATTACGTTTTGAACCGCACCACTTTCGACCATATTTTTACCTTCTCCAGCAATAGAAATAGTTTCTAATGCTTTTAATATTTCTTTTCTATCTAACTTCATTTGTATACCCTTGAAAGTTGTGTTAACTTTATTTAAACTGATTTAAGATTGCAAAGATAAAGAATATAGTTGTAATGTAATAAAGTTACAAGTTGTAAAGTTTTGTGAAAGTTAACGAGTTGAATTTATAGAAGGCTTTTGTAGTCATTCGAAAAGTAAATAATCATTTATCACTCTTTAACAAACTATTATTCTTTTTTACTAAAAACCATTCAACATCTAAATATGAGTCAAAAATTTTATAAAAATCAAGATTCAAAAAATCATCATTAAATTGAGACTGATTGATAAAACCTTCAATTTCATTTGAATAATAATAATGATTATTTAATCTTATTTTAACTCTTATTTTCGTTTTAAAATTACCGTGATATTTTATTATAGAAATTGCAATATATTTTTTGGGGTTTAATTTGTGGAAAAATGGGCTTATCATATCCGAACTTAAATTATTTAAATATTCAATAGGTTTCCATTTACCATCTATATCTTTTGCTTCCTGAATTAATTGAAAACCACTCAACGCATCATAAATGAAAACATCTTTCAATTCATTATTATAAATTAGTAACGGATAAGCTGTTACGGGTTTTTTTCGCATTTTTGTTAACTTATCAAAATAAACTTTCGTAATCAAATCTGGTTCTATTTCTCTATTTGTGTAATTTAATTTAATTAAACTATCTATTTTTTTTCTTAAATCCAACCATTCATATTCAAAGTTTTTACAGTGGAATCCATAACTTGTATCAATAATTATTTTAAAATCATATTTGGGTAAAATTGTATCATATTTAAATTCTACTTGAGAGGTATTTGCCTTAAGTATATTAATATCAACAACAGTGTCTTTATTAAAGTTAATTCCCAAATAAACTGGTTGACTTTGCAACATATGTGCAGTATTAACCTCAACAATTTTGTTAGATTTTGGTACAATTAGTCTAGGATATTCATGTTCATTTTTTGAAGTGCAAAAAGCAAAAAATTGAATAATAAGAATTAAAAAAAGTTTTTTCATAATTGAAACATTATTCACTACTAACGCTTGGCTCCCAAAAATATTTTTGAAAATCAACAATTTGGTTATCCACTACTTTTATCCCTTCAGATTCTAGTAGTTGTTGCATTAAATTAGTCCCGTCAAAATGATGTTTACCAGAAAGCAAACCCAAACGATTTACCACTCTGTGCGCAGGAACATCTTCCCTATTATGCGAAGCGTTCATTGCCCAACCTACCATTCTTGCAGAACGAGCAGCGCCAAGTGCTTTTGCAATTGCTCCATAAGAAGTTACTTTACCATATGGGATTTGACGTGCTATTTCGTAAACACGTTCGAAGAAGTTTTCGTTATTTGGGTTTTTGTTTATCAAAACCTTAGGTATTGATCATTTTATAAATGGAAAAAGCAGCTACAAATCCTGTAAAAGCAGCTAAAATAAAGTAAATGTTATTGATTAAAACATCAGCTTTATCTTCTATTTTTTTGAAGAAAACAGCATAACCATAAAAGATAGTAAACGTTCCAAAGACTGCCGCAATTGAAAATATAATAATTGAAGTCAAAGAAAAATCAAACAAATCTTTTGAAGCCAGGGTTAAACTAGAAATAGCAAAAAATGGAATGGCAAACATATTGAAACTTGCCATCATTAAACCATAAACATATCGGTTACGCTTTGACTTAATTTCAACTTCTTTCTGTGGCTTTTTAACTTGAAATCCTTTAATTAAAAATGCAATGGTTAATAGCACAAAAATTATTGTTCCAAATTGCTTTAAAGTATTACTCACACCAGGATGATTGTCTAAAAACTTAGCAAAATAAACTCCTGTAAAAACTTGTATTAACACAATGGTAAGTGTTCCAAAAATAAACAGCATTGCTGCTCTTTTGTTTTCGGTAATACTTATTTTAGCTGCCAAAACATTTAACATTCCTGGAGCAACAAATCCCACAATGGCAACTAAATATCCAGCTATAAAATCTATTACTAATCCCATTTCGTTTTATTACAAGTTTATATTATTTAATACGAAATTGAATATACGTAATTGCTTTATTAATTTCTAAATATTGACCTTCATAAAAAGTTTGAATGCTTGTAACTTCTTCTGGAGCACCTTCGTTTTTGTACACATTATGATTGGCATAAATTACTTCATGACCCGCACCATGCAATAAACCAAGCGTGTAACCGTGCATAAATTCACTATCGGTTTTTAAATGCATTAAACCGTTTGGCTTTAATACTTTTTTATAGTTTTCTAAAAACTCCGCATTGGTCATTCTGTGTTTTGTACGCTTGTATTTTATTTGTGGATCTGGGAAAGTAATCCAAATTTCATCAACCTCATCTTTTGCAAAACAATGTTCTATAAGTTCAATTTGCGTACGTAAAAAAGCAACATTTCCCATATTGTCTTCAATAGCCGTTTTAGCACCGCGCCAAAAACGAGCACCTTTTATATCGATACCAATGAAATTTTTATTGGGATTTAATTTTGCTAAACCAACCGAATATTCTCCTTTTCCACAGCCTAATTCTAAAACAACCGGATTGTCGTTTTTAAAAAATTCTGTTTTCCATTTTCCTTTTAAAGGAAATTCTCCACCTACTACCTCTTCTCTACTTGGTTGAAAAACATTTGCAAATGTTTCGTTTTCTTTGAAACGTTTTAATTTATTCTTACTTCCCACTACTTTCTAAATTTTTGACAAAATTACTAAAAATAAAGTTTTGATAATCTTTATATAACCTTATAAATTAGAAAATGGTCTTTTTTTGTAAAAATTTTCATAGTGAAGAAACGAAAAGTAGAAGTTGCTGTAATTTCCGATGTACATCTTGGTACTTATGGTTGTCATGCGAAGGAATTATTAGAATATTTATCTTCCATTAAACCCAAAACGCTAATTCTAAACGGCGATATTATTGATATTTGGCAATTTAGAAAATCTTATTTCCCACAAAATCATTTGAAAGTTATTAAGAAAATAATTTCAATGAGTTCGAAAGGAACAAAAGTATATTACATGACTGGGAATCATGATGAGTTCTTAAGAAAATTTACCGATTTACATCTAGGAAATTTAAGTCTGCTTAACAAACTTGTTTTAGAACTTGACGGTAAAAAAGCATGGATTTTTCATGGCGATGTATTCGATTCATCAATTACACATGCTAAATGGCTTGCAAAATTAGGCGGATGGGGCTATGATGTACTAATTTTGATTAATAGATTTATTAATTGGGTTTTAGCCAAAATGAAAAAAGAGCCATATTCATTATCTAAAAAAATAAAAAACAATGTAAAATCGGCAGTGAAATTCATTACCAATTTTGAAAATGTTTGCACGGAATTAGCCATTGAAAACAAGTATAGCTATGTGATTTGCGGACATATTCATGAGCCAAAAATGGAAGTTGTAGAAAACAACAAAGGAAAAACAATGTATTTAAATTCTGGAGATTGGATTGAAAATTTAACCGCTTTAGAATATAATAAGAAGAAATGGAAGTTGTATAAACATGAGCCATATCATGTAATCGTTGAAGAAGAAGATTTTGAATATGAAAATAAATTAGCCGAACAATTCATTTCTATTTTAAAAAATTAAATTTGTAAAGAATCCATTTCAAATGAAGAAAATTTTAGTAGCACCCTTAAACTGGGGATTAGGTCACGCCACAAGATGTATTCCTATTATTAATGGGTTAATTGATAATGGATTTGAACCTGTAATTGCTTCAGACGGAGTAGCATTAGAATTATTAAAAAAAGAGTTTCCAAACCTAGTTTCAATTGAATTGCCTTCTTATAATATTCAATATGCTGAAAAAGGGAAGAATTTTAAATGGAAGATGATTGCTCAAGTCCCTAAAATTATTTCAGTTGTTCAAAAAGAGCAAAAAGCGATTGCTGAAATCTTAGATACAAACCAATTTGACGGAATAATTTCTGACAATCGATTAGGCGTTTATTCCAAAAAAGTTCCTTCGGTATTTATTACTCATCAATTAAATGTTTTAACAGGAAGCACTTCTTGGTTAACAACCAAATTACATACAAAATACATTCAAAAATTTAATCAATGTTGGGTGCCAGATGTTGAAGGCAGTCCGAATTTATCTGGAAAATTAGGTCATCCAACTGAATTGATTAAAAACATAAAATACATTGGACCGCTAAGTAGATTGTGTAAAAAGCCTATGCCGATTGCTTATGATTTAATGGTTTTATTATCTGGACCAGAACCTCAACGAACTATTTTAGAAGAAAAAATAATTTTGGAACTAAAAAACTATCCTGAGAAAGTTGTATTTATTAAAGGAGTTGTTGAGAAAGAACAAGTTAAAGAGCAAATTAGCAATGTAACTTATTATAATTTTATGAACAGTCAGGAACTTGAAACTACTTTTAACGAAAGTAATTTTATTCTTTGCCGTTCTGGCTACACAACAGTTATGGATTTAGCAAAGTTGAACAAAAAAGCTTTTTTTATTCCTACACCAGGTCAATATGAACAAGAATACTTAGCTAAAAAATTTAAAAAAGAAGGAATAATACCTAGTTGTAAACAAGAAAATTTTACAATTGAAAAACTAAATAAAATTGATTTGTATAAAGGTTTTACAAACTATAGTAAAAAAATAACTTGGAAAGAATTATTTGGCCTTTTCTAAAGTAAACGAAAATTCAGAACCAACTCCAAATTCGCTTTCTACATAAATTTTTTCATTGTGTCCTTCAATAATGTGTTTAACTATTGCTAATCCTAAACCTGAACCACCTTCGCTTCTAGCACCACTTTTATCTACTCTATAAAAACGCTCAAAAAGTCTTGAAATATGCTTCTTTTCAATTCCTTCTCCGTTATCGGTAATTCTTACAATTATTTTATTATTAACCAAGTTTTCTACCCCAACTTCTGTCGTCCCGCCTTTTTTACCATATTTAATAGAATTCACTAATAAATTAGTAACCACTTGTTGTATTTTATCTTGGTCACCAAAAACTAAAATTGGTTCAGAGTATTTATTATCAAAAGTCAACGAAATGTCTTTTTTAGCCGCTTTCATTTCTAACAATTCAAATACATTTTGAATAAGACTTACGATATTGAATTCGGTTTCTTCAAGATGAATTTCACCAACTTCTAGCTTGGTAATCATATCCAAGTCTTTTACAATATAAATTAATCTTTCAACTCCTTTTTCAGCTCTTTGCAAATATTTTTCTTGAATATTTTTATCGTGCATTGCCCCGTCTAAAAGAGTAGATAAATAACCTTGAACTGTAAATAATGGTGTTTTTAATTCATGTGAAACATTTCCTAAAAACTCCCTCCTATATTCTTCTCTAATTTTTAAAGTCTCTATTTCAATTTTTTTATCTCTTGCAAATTTTTGAACTTCTTCAGTAAGTGTTTTAAAATCGGTAGTAATAGGCTCATTTTTAAATGAAGTATTTTCAAGCAATGAAACATCATCATAAATCTTTTTCACCCTTCTATAAATAAACTTTTCAACTCTATATTGTAAAACGAAAAATGAGAATAATAGAACTAAAAGCACCATTAAACCAATAAATAGATAATTGGTATGAATTAAAAAATAATTAAATAAACATAGTAAAGCCCCAACAAAGAGCGTAATGTAAATAGAAGATTTTACAGCAAACTTATATGATTTTTTAAAATTAATTTTCACTAAATTCTATTTTATATCCAACTCCTTTAATTGTTTTGAAGAAATCATCACCTATTTTTTCTCTTAATTTTCTAATATGAACATCAATTGTTCTTCCACCCACAACAACTTCATTACCCCAAACTTTATCTAAAATTTCTTCTCTTGTAAAAACCTTCCCTGGCTTAGAAGCTAATAAGTAAAATAATTCAAATTCTTTTCTAGGCAATATAATTTCATTCCCCTCTTTAATAATTTTATATTCTTCCCTATTTATTTCAATTCCACCAACTTTTAATACATCAAGAGCTTCGACATTCTCTTTTACCCTTCTTAACAAAGCCTTGACTTTGCTTACTAAAATTCTTGGTTTTATTGGCTTAGAAATATAATCATCTGCACCTGCATCAAAACCAGCCATTTGAGAATAATCTTCAGAACGTGCTGTTAAAAATGTAATAATTGTGTTTTGCAACTCAGGAAATTGTCTGATTTTTTCGCACGCTTCAATACCGTCCATTTCAGGCATCATAACATCCATAATTATCAATTGAGGCGCCTCTTTTTTTGCTTTTAGAATAGCCTCTTTACCATTAGAAGCTTTAACAATTTTATACCCTTCTTGCGATAAATTATATCCTACAATTTCTAAAATATCCGGTTCATCATCCACCAATAAAATAGTAATTTCTTGATTATTCATTTCTTTAAATTAAGATTTCAGTTAGTAAAGATAAAATAAATTATAAGCAAATAATTGACTTAACAATTATTTAATGTGGTAACACTTTGGTAACATATTTCACACACAACCATAACACGCAGATAACAATCTGTTAATTTAACCACAGTTTCTTTGCACAAAATTAGAACAACACAATATGAAACTTAATTCGTTATTTTTATTTTTATTATTTAGTCTTATAGGATTTTCACAAACAGGAAGAGTTTCTGGAACTATTTTAGACAAAGAATATGACAATGAGCCTTTAGTTTTTGCAAACGTACTTATTAAAGGAACAACAATAGGAACTTCTACTGATGATTTTGGAAAATACTCAATTTCTCTTAAACCAGGAAGCTATACACTAGTTATAAATTACTTAGGATATGAAACAAAAGAATTTCCTATTACTATCAAGGCAAATCAAACGGTTACAATAAACTACACTCTTGAAGCAAGTGGAGTTCAATTACAAGATGTAGTAGTTGTTCACTCAATTACCAAAGAAAGTGAACAAGCGTTACTACAAGAACAACAAAAGTCTGTTGAAATAAAACAAGCTATTGGCGCGGAAGAAATCTCTAAGAAAGGGATTAGTGATGTTGCTGCTGCCGTAGCAAAAACAACTGGAATATCTAAACAAGAAGGTTCTAGTAGTATTTATGTTAGAGGATTAGGAGATCGTTACAATTCAACAACTATGAATGGTCTTCCATTACCATCTAATAATCCTTCAACAAAGAATATTTCATTAGATATTTTTTCAACAGATATTGTAGAATATATTGGAATTGACAAAACATATAACTTTAGAAATTATGGTGATTTTGCTGGAGCAAATGTAGATATTGTTTCTAAAAATTATAAGGGAAACGGAATAATTGAATTTGGAACTGGTTTCGGAGCAAACAGTAATGCCATACAGCAAGATAAGTTTTATTTACAAGATGGTCCTAATTTTTATGGTTTCAGCAATGAGTCTATCCCAAACAATCCATTAGCCGGATACAACTTTAATACAAGTTGGGACAAACAAGGAGAAACCCCTATAAATGGATCTATGTATCTAAGAGGAGGAGATTCATTTAATTTTGGAGAAATAAGTAAGATAAGTTTCTTCTTAAATGCTTCTTTCGATAATGGATATACATACAAAGAAGGAGTAAGAAGAGGTGGTGTTGAAGCAAGTCAGGGTATTGCTAAAAAAGATTTATATAGAAAATCTTATGAATACCAAACTAATTCTAATTTTATGGCAAACATTAATTATAAAATTAATAATCATCATAATTTAAGAATCAATTCAATGTTTATTAACTCTTCTTCACAAAAGCATGAAGAGTTTACAGGTATTTTAGATATTTTTGACAATGCGACTGAAGGTGGTGGGTTTATCCGTCGTTCAACTTTTGACAGGACAGCATTATTAGTAAATCAACTATTAGGAGAACATAAATTTGGAGAAAGAACAACCTTTGACTGGGGGCTTTCATACAATATACTATCAAATGTGGTTCCAGATCGTATGCAAAACACCTTTACACCAAGCGACCAAAGCGATCCTACATCTCCATTAACTGTTTCTGATTTAAATCAATCTGATAATCATAGATATTATCAAGATATGACAGATGATGAAGCGGCTGGTAATTTTACACTTTCTTATAA
>JBEDTP010000045.1:0-3116 GCA_040119075.1 Flavobacterium sp. | reverse complement strand
ATTTATAGCAGGTTATAGTGCTCGTTATAAAGAAATAGACTTTAATGCTACACAAATAAATTTTGGAATCAGTAGAACGATTTCACAACCAAATATAGATTTGAATAACATCGATGGTTATTTTAATCAAAATAATTTTAATGCAGGATTATTTACGATAAGAACTTTTAGAGGTGGATTATCTTCCCCAAATGCTTTAGACCCACAAAACTTTAATGGACAACAAATCATATCGGCAGGTTTTGGTGCTGTTGAATATCAATTTACTCCAAAATTATATGTAATTGCAGCATTTCGTTCAGAATTTATTATTCAAGACATTGAATACAACACATCACTAAAACAAGGTGAAAATAAGTTTGACACAATGGAATATTTACCTTCTTTAACTGCTAAATACGAGTTAAACGACAAGCAAAACTTAAAATTTGCCGCTAGTAAAACTTATACATTACCTCAGTTTAAGGAAAGAGCTCCATTCTTATATGAAGAAGTTGGTCAATCTTATTTCGGTAACCCATATTTATACAATTCAACTGATTATAACGTTGATTTAAAATGGGAATATTTCCCTAAAAATGGAGAGGTAATATCTATTACAGGTTTCGGAAAATACATTCAAAACCCAATAAACGAAGCTACAGTAGCTTCTGCAACAAATGATATCTCTTGGGTAAACTCTGGAGAAAAAGCACTTGGATTAGGAGGTGAACTTGAAATAAGAAAAAATTTAATTACAAGAGAAAGTAGTAGCACAAATAAGAAAACAAATTTATCTACAGGGCTAAATATTTCTTATCTATACACTAATCAGGATTTAGATTCTGAAAAAGTTTTAAGAGAAACAAATGGAACAATCAATGTCTTTTTCACAAATAAAGAATCTAGATTAACTGGTGCATCTGATCTTTTAATAAATTCAGATATAAGTTTCAATAAAGATTTTTCAAAAGATAAGTCTTTAACCGCAACATTATCTGGTTCATATTTTTCTGATAGAATTGCCGCTTTAGGTGTTACTGGAAAAGGAGATTTAGTAGATAGCGATGTAGTTGCAGTCGATTTTATATTAAAATACAAATTAAATAAAAATATTGGGTTTGGATTTGGGGCAAAAAATTTAAGCGACCCAACCATTGAAAGAAGACAAGATATTCAAAACGTGGTAGTTGATTCTTATAAAAAAGGGAGAAACTTCAGCCTTTCAATGAAATACACATTCTAAAACTTTGAATTAACTTTTAATAAACATTACGGGCGATTTCAATTAAAATTGCTCGTTTTTTTTAATAATTGGATAACATTAGCTTAAAACACTTTTCAAACCGCAAGAGTAAATTTGTCTTATTAAAATTAAACAACATAAAACAATGAAAAAATTACTTTTATCAACTTTAGCAATAGCTATAACATTATTTACCTCTTGTTCAAGAGATGAAAACAATTCAACAAATAGTGGAGTAGTTAACATTAATCCAGCTGATTTTAAAGGACAGCTTTTAGCAGGTCAATCGGCAACTTTAGATCCAACTCAAGTATATAATTTGACTGGTTCATTTATTGTAAACGGAGGTGCAACTTTAACAATCCCTGCTGGTACAAGAATTGAAGCTTCTGGAGGAACTTCTTCATATATTGCAATTGCACAAGACGGGTTATTATATGTAAACGGAACATCTACAAATCCAGTTGTAATGACAAGTGGAAATGCCTCTCCAGCAACAGGAGATTGGGGTGGATTGGTAATTTGTGGTAGAGCAAATACAAACAAGGGTGGCTCAACAGGTCAAACAGCTACTTCTGAAGTTGGTGATTTAACATACGGCGGAACAGAAGACACTGACAGTTCAGGAGTTATACGTTATTTAAGAATTGAGTATACTGGAGCAGCTTTTAATGCTGATAAAGAATTTAACGGTTTATCTTTATTTGGAGTTGGTAGTGGAACAGTCTTACAGTATGTCCAAGCATACAAAAGTGGTGATGATGGAATAGAATTTTTTGGAGGAACTGTAAATGCACAATATCTTATAGCTTTGCATAGTGAAGATGATGCAGTTGACTTTGCAGATGGTTTTTCAGGAACATTAGAAAATGTATTTATTAAAGATGTTGCCAAAGCTGGTGTAGAAGGATCTAACAATGGGGATAATGGCGCAGCTACTCCAACAACAAATGCAACTTTAAAAAACTTTACAATTTTAAAAGGAACATTAGCTGGCTCAGAACATGGAATGTACTTAAAAGAAGGTGCAGGAAAATGGAATTGTCAAAACATTTATATTGATGGTTTCACTAAAGGATTAAAAATTAAAGATGCCGCTTCTGATCCTGCGGCGAATACAAATGTGGACAATGGCTATGTTACATTTAACCCAATTTATTTTGGAGCTTCTATTACTACACAATCAGAATATACAGGTACAAATACAACATATATGACTGTGGGAAGTAATTCAGGTGCTGGAAATAGCGGAAACACGCCATCATGGGCGACAGGTTGGACTGTAGGTCTATAATTCATTAATGATACCAATAAAAAAGCCCTCAAATTTGAGGGCTTTTTTATTGGTATCATTTTTGTGTTTATTTATAAAAATTTAGTATCTTTACACTATATAACTATGCGAATGATAAAAAAATACTATTATACTATTTTAATTTTTTCAGTTTTGTTTGCTTTTGAAGGATATTCACAAGTAAATAAATCGCATGAACCTACTATTGAAGGATTAACAATTTACCCTAATCCTGTAAATTCTGGTAAAATTTATATTACCTCTAAGTCTTCTTTGGACAAAAAAATAGAAATTTTTGATGTATTAGGTAAAAAAGTTTTAGAAACCACAACTTCAAACAAAGAAGTGAATGTTTCCAATCTTATTTCTGGTATTTACATCATTAAAATAAAAGAAGGAGAAAATTCAGCTACAAGAAAACTGATTATCAATTAATTGAAAGTATTTTACTCCAAAACTTAACCTTAAATTAACAAGTTTCATTATGCATGCATAATGAAATATTATTATCTTTGTACAATATTTAAAACACTGAAAAAATGAAAAAACTTTACTTTTTATCTATTTTATTATTAGCAAGTGTTGCTAATGCACAAA
>JBEDTP010000048.1:0-6518 GCA_040119075.1 Flavobacterium sp. | reverse complement strand
TTAATATATGAAATTGAATTAAGTTCCAAAAAACTTTTATTTTCAAGTTTTCCATATAAATCCCAATAAGCACAATCTAAAGCAGAACGTAAAAACGAATGTAAATTTAAACTTTCTAAAAAAACATAAAATTCTGTTGGATGAGAAATAGACTGTTTTTCAATTAACGATTGAATGGATACTAGTTTTACTTTAAAGACATTTAAATCTATTCCGTAATAATCAATTGCTGTACATTCCCCATAACCAGTTAAACCATTTTTAGATAATGAAACGACAAGCGCATCACGATGAGAATAACTCCCATAACTGATTGAAAATGTTTCTTTAAGATTAAAGCAAACTATTTGAAAGTGTAATTTCATATAAGAACAGGAAAGGTATAAAAATAAAAAATCTCCGCAAAGGGAGATCAAATATTTTAAAAAAATGGCAAGCGACCTACATCGCACCGCTACAACCGCTTACCCTTGCTGCGTTCCCACCCTGGGGGATTCTGCAGGAGCTGGTCGTGTAGGACTTGCCGGTGCAAATATACAAACATTTTATATTTTTGCAAGGCAATTGTTTCTTTTAAAATTCGTTGTATATTGTGTTATCAAATTATAAAAAGCATGTTATATATTAAGTCATTAACAGTCATAACTTTAAGTTTATTAATCGGTTCTTGTGAGGGCGATAAAAATGAAAAAAATAATTTATTTTCTATTGATACTTCAATTTTAAAACAAGTTTATCAACCAAATGAATCAGCAGATTTCGTGATTAAAAACGAAAAAGCTAAGAAAATAGATTCGGTAAACTATATTTTAAACAATAAATCTATTGGAACAAGTGTTGCAAACAACAAATTGCATTATAGTTTTGAAAACGAAAAATTAGGTTGGCATCTTATAAAGGCTAAAGTGTATTTTGAAAACGAAACTGCTGAAATTGAAACAAACTTTACAATTGTTGCACAAGATGCTCCAAAACTATTAACCTATAAAATAATCAACACCTATCCACACGATATAAAAGCGTATACGCAAGGGTTTGAGTTTTATAGAGACACTTTAATTGAAGGAACCGGAAATGGTGAAGGAACTGGAACTGGAAAAAGAGATATTTCTAGTTTACGTAAAACCAATTATAGAACAGGTGAAGTGTATAAAAAAATAGAACTTGGTAAGCAATATTTTGGTGAAGGAATTACTGTTTTAAACAATAAAGTATACCAATTGACTTATAAAAATAACGAAGGTTATGTGTACAATGCGGATACTTTTGAGAAAATAAAAACATTTAAGTATTTTAAAGATATGCAAGGTTGGGGTTTAACCAATGATGGGAAAAATCTTTATATGAGTAATGGAACCGAAAAAATATATATTTTAGATCCAGAAACTTTAGAAGAAATAGATTATATAAATATTTATACAAATGCAAATAAAATAGAGCAAATAAACGAGCTAGAATGGATTAATGGTAAAATATGGGCAAATATTTATCAAAAAAATACAATTGCAATTATCAACCCAAAAACTGGTGCTATAGAAAACATAATTAACTGTAACGACCTAAAATCTAAAGTAACACAACATCCAGATTTGGACTATTTTAACGGAATAGCTTACAATCCTAAAACAAAAACCGTTTTTGTAACAGGAAAAAACTGGGATAAAGTTTTTGAAATAACGGTTGAGTAATTAATCATTTTTCATAAAAAAAACCTCAACATTGTTGAGGTTTTTTTAGCTTTAGATTATACTACTAATAAGTTCCTGCCATTTTTTAGCAATTCTCATTTCTTCACCAACAATGAAGTGTGATGGATTAGTTTCAAAAAAAACTAAATTCAAACTTCTTTTTTTTTCAAGTTCTAAATGTAAATACAACTTCACAACATCATGATTTGATTTTGGTTCTTGTCCAATTTTATTAGTTTTAACCAATAGACATTTTTTAACTTCATTCAGATTAATGATTTCTTTAAATTCTGAAGTTTCATTCTTACCAAGAAAACACAATTCATTTTTTTTTAATCCTATTCCAAAAGAACTATTCCATAAATCAACATCTGAAAATTTTTCACTCTTGTTTGATGATAATTCATTTAATGCCTTTAGCAATTTATTTCTTTTCTTTTTTACGTTTGAATTGATAATATAAATTGGAATAATAATAGCTAACGAAAGTATTATTCCTATAATAGTGTTTGGTATATCCATTTTGATTTTATTTTTAATTAAGTATATAAAAAAATATCCCAAAGTATACTTCGTACAAGGGATTAACAAAAACAAAATAGATTTTACCAAAAATAATGAAAAGGAAAAATGATGATTGAAGTAGTAAAAAACAAGTCTAAAAGATTCTTTTTATCAAATAAAACTTCAAAACTATTTTTATAAAATGATTCTATTTGCGCAAATGAAAATTGACAAAAAAACGGATAAGTAAGTTTTCGTACAATTTGATTTGAAGATGCTTGATTTTGTGATATTTCTAAAAAAAAAGTCGCATTTTGTATTCCTTCAGCTGTATGATGAAAGTTATTCTGTTCAATTTTAGAATTAACTTCTTTTGAAGAATTATTAATTTTTAAATTTGAAACACCAACTTCTGAACTATTCAACACCAAAAAACCAAATGTAAAAACGGTTAGAATGGAAAAAATATAATTAAGTGCTTTTTTCAATTGGAAAATCATTGAGCAAATGTATGTAATAATAAACTACTTAACCAATTTATTTACAATTTCAGAAAGAGGCAAAATTGCTTTAGAATGTTCAATACTTGGTCCGGCAACCCAAACCGTTTTATAAGTGGCTTGTGTAGCAGCTTTTGTCACCGCACTAGTTCCTATCATAAAACGAATCATTTTCACCCATTTTTTAAGACTTTTATTTTTATTCAAAAGATTTTCTAACCAAGTTTGCTTTGTACCTATTTTTTGAACATAAGGCGTATTAATTACAGTACATGGTGTTCCCGAGATACGCTCTGTCATTACAATGTCTTTAGCACCATAATCTACACAGGCTTGTTTGTATTCGTCAGAAACCCCTGCTTCTACAGACGCTATAAACGGACTTCCCACAGAAACTCCAATGGCACCGTAAGACAACATTTTTTCTAATTCTTCCTTATTCCCAACTCCCCCAGCTGAAATAACAGGTAAAGATGTTCCATCATTAAGTTGCTTTATTAAATCTTCTGGAGTAATATTTCCTCTGTGTCCACCAGCTTGGTTGTTTACCGCAATTAATGCATCTCCTCCTAATTGTTCAACTTTTTTAGCAAAAGATAAGTCAGTAACATCGCAAAATACTTTAATTCCTACTTTATGTGCTTCATTAATCGTTTCTTCTGGACTTCCTAAAGAAGTTATAATAAAATCTACTCCTTCCTCACAAAGTACTCGTAATTGTTCTTTATACTTAATGTTTGACTTATTCACTATTAAGTTAAATCCGAAACTTCCACCTGGAACTTTAGCAGCTTTTAACTCATGTATAGCCGCTTTTAATTCTTCTAGTGTTCTATAATTCAATGCAGGAATACAACCAGCAACACCGCTTTTCATTCCTTCAATAACCATTTTAGTATTCGATACTAAAAACATTGGAGCAATAATTATTGGGTATGTTGTACTTAATAAAGAATTCAAAGTAGGTTTTTGCATAATTTAAACATTTTTGTTTGTCAAATATAGTGAAGAAATATTAAATAGTATGCGCGCATATAAATTTCATGCTGCATAAAAAAAGGATATTTAGCAATATCCTCTTTTCATTATTTTATAATTTCAATTTTCTGAGCTTCTTCTTGATTTTTAGTGTCAAAGAATCCCTGTTCATTCATCCAATCATCGCTAAATATTTTACTCATATATCGAGAACCATGATCTGGAAAAATAACTACTACATTACTGTTCTCATCAAAAATACCAGCTTCATCATATTGTTTAATTGCTTGAAATGCTGCACCAGAGGTATATCCTACGAATAAACCTTCTTTCTTAGCTAATTCTCTTGCTGTATGTGCACTATCTTCATCAGATACTTTCATGAAATTATCTATAATATCAAAGTCAGTAGCCGTGGGAATTAAATTTTTTCCTAATCCTTCAATACGGTAAGGATATATTTCTTCATTATCAAACTCTTTAGTTTCGTGATATTTTTTTAACACAGAACCAAAAGCATCAACACCTAAAATTTGAATATTAGGGTTTTGCTCTTTTAAAAATCTTGCAGTTCCAGAAATAGTTCCTCCAGTTCCACTGCAAGCAACTAAATGTGTGATTTGTCCATTTGTTTGATTCCAAATCTCAGGACCAGTTGTATTATAATGTGCGTCGATATTTAAATCATTAAAATATTGATTTATATATACCGAACCTTTAGTTTCTTCATGTAATCTTTTGGCAACATTATAATATGAACGCTCATCATCTGCAGAAACATTAGCCGGACAAACATAAACTTTTGCTCCCATTGTACGTAGCATGTCTATTTTATCGGCAGATGATTTTGAACTTACTGCTAAAATACATTCATAACCTTTAATGATACTTACCATAGCTAAACTAAAACCTGTATTACCAGATGTAGTTTCTATAATTGTATCACCAGGTTTAAGAATCCCTCTTTTCTCAGCTTCTTCAATAATATATAATGCAATTCTATCTTTTGTTGAATGACCTGGATTAAAAGCTTCCACTTTTGCGTAGAAATTTCCAGATAAGCCTTTAGTAATATTATTCAGTTTTATTAGTGGTGTATTACCGATTAATTCTAATATATTATTGTAGGCTTTTATTTCTTCTTTCATAAAAACGATATTATATTGAGGCACAGTATTGGTTATTTTTTTAACCCCAAACCCTGCAAATTTAACAAAAAAAGTTTAATTACTCCTTAATTTTTTCTAAATCTAGTAAAAATGCAAATTCTTTAGCCACTTCTTTAAGTGCTTCAAATCTTCCCGAAGCACCACCATGACCCGCTTCCATATTGGTATCTAAAAACAATAAATTCTTATCTGTTTTCTTTGCACGAAGCTTTGCAACCCATTTTGCTGGTTCCCAATATTGTACTTGTGAATCATGCAACCCTGTTGAAACATACATGTTCGGATATTCTTGCTCTTTTACATTGTCATAAGGTGAATAAGACAACATATAGTCGTAATATTCTTTATCATTAGGATTCCCCCATTCATCATACTCTCCTGTTGTTAATGGAATTGAATCGTCTAGCATTGTTGTAACAACATCCACAAATGGAACTTGAGCTATCACACCATTATATAATTCTGGTGCCATATTTACAATTGCTCCCATTAACAATCCTCCAGCTGAACCACCTTCGGCATATAAATGGCTTTTTGAAGTATATTCTTTTCGAATTACATATTTAGAACAGTCTATAAAGTCAGTAAAAGTGTTCTTCTTTTTTAATAATTTTCCATCTTCATACCATTCTCTTCCTAAATACTCTCCTCCTCTTACATGTGCAATGGCAAAAATAAACCCTCTATCTAAAAGACTTAATCTTGTTGTAGAAAAATAAGGATCTATTGTAGAACCGTAAGAACCATATGCGTAAAGTAAAAATGGATTAGAACCGTTTCTCTTCATTCCTTTTCTGTAGACCATTGAAATTGGAATTTTTGTTCCGTCTTCTGCTGTAGCCCAAATCCTTTCTTCTTTGTAGTTGTTTTTATCAAACTTACCGCCTAAAACTTCTTGTTCTTTTAATACCGTTTTTTCTTTAGTCACCATATTAAAATCAATAACTGAAGAAGGAGTTGCTAAAGATTGATATCCATAACGCAATATATCTGTATCAAAATCAACATTTGAAGTTGTATATGCAGTATACGTTTCGCTTTCGAAAGGTAAATAATAAGCTGCAGAATTATCCCAAGGACGAATTTGAATTTTGTTCAGACCGTTTGAACGCTCTTCAACAACTAAAAAGTTTTTAAAAATATCAATTCCTTCTAACAATACATCTTTTCTATGCGGAATTAAGTCCACCCAATTTTCCATTGATGTTGCTTTATCAGAAGTTTTCATCAATTTAAAATTAGTCGCCTTATCTTTATTGGTAACTACATAAAAGCTATCATTATAATGGCTTATAGAATATTCTAAACCTCTTTGACGCTTTTGAAAATATTTAAATTCCCCGTCTGGTTTATTTGATTCAAGAATTTGATATTCAGATGTTAAAGTACTAGTTGAACCTATTACTAAATATTTTTTTGATTTTTCTTTGTAAACAAAAGTGTAAAATGTATCGTCTTTCTCGTGATAAATTAATTTATCTTTTGAAGTAGCTTCTCCTAATTTATGTTTGTAGATTTTATCAGATCGAAGTGTTTTAGCATCTTTAAGTGTATAGAAAAGAGTTTTATTATCGCTTGCCCAAGTTGAACCCCCAGTAGTGTTTTCAATTTTTTCTGACAAAATCTCTCCAGTTTCAAGATTTTTTATTTGAATTGTATATTGTCTTCTTGAAACTAAA
>JBEDTP010000047.1:0-6548 GCA_040119075.1 Flavobacterium sp. | reverse complement strand
CGATACAGAAACAAAACTCAAAATTTAGCGCCTTATTTTTCAGAAGAAGCTCTTATAAAATATAGAGTTTTAATTGAAGTAGAATACTTTATTGCGCTTTGCGAAGTTCCATTACCACAACTTTCTGGTGTAGATAAAGCGGTATTTCCTGCTTTAAGAGCAATGTACGAGAACTTTTCTACTGAAGATGCACTTTGGATTAAAGAAACAGAAAAAACAACTAATCACGATGTTAAAGCGGTTGAATATTTCATTAAAAGTAAATTTGACGCATTAGGATTAGAACCATATAAAGAATTCATCCATTTTGGATTAACTTCTCAAGATATCAATAATACAGCTATTCCACTTTCTACAAAAGAAGCGTTTGAAAATGTATATATGCCATCTTTGATTTCGGTTATTCAGAAATTAAAAGAATTAAGCGTAGAATGGAAAGATGTTCCATTATTAGCAAGAACACACGGACAACCGGCCTCTCCTACTCGTTTAGGGAAAGAAATCTTAGTATTTGTAGAACGTTTAGAAGAGCAAATGCGTTTGTTATTCAATGTGCCTTTTGCAGCTAAATTTGGTGGAGCAACCGGAAATTACAATGCACACAAAGTAGCGTATCCAAATAACGATTGGAAAGCATTTGGTTCGAAGTTTGTAGAAGATATTTTAGGTTTACACCATTCATTCCCTACGACACAAATTGAACATTACGATCATTTTGCTGCATTTTTCGATGCTTTAAAACGTATCAATACTATTTTAATTGATTTAGACAGAGATATTTGGACGTATGTTTCTATGGAATATTTCAAGCAAAAAATTAAAGCAGGAGAAATTGGTTCTAGTGCAATGCCACATAAAGTAAACCCAATTGATTTTGAAAACAGTGAAGGAAATTTAGGAATTGCCAATGCTATTTTCGAACATCTTTCGGCTAAATTACCTATTTCTCGTTTACAGCGCGATTTAACGGATAGTACAGTTCTTCGTAACGTAGGAGTTCCTTTTGGACATACTATTATTGCTTTTGAAGCTACTTTAAAAGGACTAAATAAATTATTACTAAACGAAGCGAAGTTTGCTGAAGATTTAGAAAAAAACTGGGCTGTTGTTGCCGAAGCTATTCAAACGATTTTAAGACGTGAAGGATATCCAAACCCTTATGAAGCGTTAAAAGAATTGACTAGAACAAATACTGTTATTAATAAAGAAGCTATTCAAGCGTTTATTGAAACCTTGAATATTTCTGATGACATTAAAAACGAATTGAAACAAATTACTCCAAGTAATTATTTGGGGATATAATTGTTGAAAACAAAATATAGAATATATAAATCCTACTAAGTAATTGGTAGGATTTTTTTATATTTGAAATAAATATGCTAGTCGCTATTTTATTGCGACTATAAACTAGTTGTAAGCAATTAAAACTAACTAATGCTGACCATTGAAAAGATAAAAATATATTACAAGTTTAATGGAGATATTGATGCATTCGGTCATGGTGGAAAAATGTCTGAACATAATCAATTAAATGATTATGATTGGGCTTTAATTGATGAATTTGAACAGGATGTAAAATTGATTTCCGATAGACTTGTATCAAAAAAATATAGAGAAAAAGCTTTAATCAAGCTGAATGAAAATTGCGACTTAGAAACCAAAGACTATTTCAAATCCAAAATTCCATTTTATTCAGACTTTCAAGAAGTTTTGGAAATAGTGGCTTACATCAAATCAAAAATTAATGATGAAACGGATACTGTTTGGGCAGGATTTGATAATACCGAAATTTTGATAAAAGAACTTGATTCTGACCAAAAACAAATAGAACTTTTGGACTTTGATACTCTTGAGAAAATAATGGTGGAATTTTTACCGACCAGCACTTATCAAGAATTAGCAATGTCAAATGGTTGGAGTGATGAATATTTAAAAATAGCTGAAAATTTTGATTCTATTCATAAGCGAATTAAAGAAAAACTGCTTACAACAACCTATAAAAATAATGGTAGAAATCCTGCCAAAACAAAAGAAAGTAATAACAATAAACTTTGGTCTAAACTGAAAAGTTTGTGGTCTTAAAGCCGCAACTATTCTTATACAAGGCCGTTCTACAAAACGCACACATGACATCAGCTATAACCCACTTAATCGAAGCAGAAAGAAAGGCAGAAGTCTTATTTGAAGAAATAGAAAGCAGAAAACTTGTTGCAGCTGGTAAAACCGAACGTGAATTAAATACTGAAGTTTTCAACTTAGCCTTTGAATTGTTTGGAATTCGTAAATTTTGGCACAAACGCATTGTTAGATCGGGTAAAAACACTTTACTTCCATATAAAGAAAATCCAGAAGACCTCACCATTCAAGAAGACGATATTCTATTTTTTGATTTTGGACCTGTGTTTGAAGATTGGGAAGCTGATGTTGGCAAAACCTATGTTCTTGGAAATAATGCCCAAAAACTAAAGCTTAAACAAGATGTAGAGCTTGCTTGGAAAGAAGGTAAAGCATATTACGACTTAAACAAAGACAAACTAACAGGTGCTGACTTCTTCAATTATACTAAAGAGTTGGCAAAAAAATACGGTTGGGAATATGGAAACCATCATTGCGGACATTTAGTGGGTAATTTTCCGCATGAAAAACTTCTTGGCGAAGATGAGATCAATTATATTCATCCAAATAACGATGTATTAATGTCTGAAAAAGATATTAATGGAGAAGAACGCTTTTGGATTTATGAAATTCACTTTGTAAACAAAGAGTTAGAAATTGGTGGTTTTTTTGAGCAATTATTATCATAGAAATATTAAAGATTCTATAGTTACTCTAATACCCATTTTATATATTGATGGCATAAAATTTGTTACTGTCTTTTTATGCAAAAATTAATTTTATACCTATTTCTATTCTTTAGCATTATTTCTTATAGTCAAGAAACTAAAATTGATGTAGAAAAACTAAATACTAAAGTCACAATTTTAATAAATAATCACCGTAAAACTTTAAACATAAAAACACTTGAAAAGGATGAGGTTTTAAAAAAAGCAGCTAAAGACCATAGTTGCTATATTGCAAAAAAACAATCACTTTCTCATAATCAAATCAATAAAAACAAAATTAACCCAAAAGATAGAGTTCATTTTTATCAAGGAACTGATTTTGTATTGGTTGGAGAAAATTTACTCTATACAAGCATTAAAAATAAAGTTTATACAGATGAAGATTTAGATATATTAGCTGTTAAGATTTTCGATTTATGGAAAAATTCTCCAAATCATTTAAAAAATATGATCAACTCTAAATATACATACACTGAATTGGGCTTTTGTTTAGATGGAGAAAACAAAAAATTATATGTAGCTCAAGTTTTTGGTGCTAAGTAAAAATATCATTAACCAATATTAATGAGTTTTTATGTTAATTTTTAAAAAAACATAACAAAGCAAAAACGAAATTTAGTATTTTTAAAGAAAACTAAATATTGACACCATTAATTGCAAATACTACTGTTCATATTCCTAATCTAATAAACGATTTAGGCTTAATTCTAATTACAGCAGCTATTGCCGTTTTAATTTTTAGAAAACTAAAACAACCTTTAGTCTTAGGCTATTTAGTAGCTGGTTTCCTTGCGAGTGAATACTTTCATTTTTTTCCTACAGTAAAAGATACAAACAGTATAACCGTTTGGGCAGAAATTGGGGTCATCTTTCTGTTATTTAGTTTAGGGTTAGAATTTAGTTTTAAAAAATTACTTAAAGTTGGAGGAACCGCTTCTATAACAGCTTTGACCCAAATATTTTCAATGATTATACTTGGGTATTTTGCAGGAAGATTCATGGGATGGAAAGAAATGAATTGTATTTTTCTAGGAGTAATTTTATCCATTTCATCAACAACCATTATCTTAAAAGCTTTTGACGAACTCGGTGTAAAGTCACAAAAATTTACAGGAAATGTTATTGGAGCATTAATCGTACAAGATATTGTTGCTATTTTAATGATGGTTTTATTATCTACAATTGCGGTAAGTCAGCAGTTTTCTGGAACAGAATTAATACAATCTTTACTTAAATTAGGTTTCTTTTTAGCTATATGGTTTATATCTGGAATCTTTTTTATACCAACGTTGTTAAGAAAATTAAAACCTCTTTTTACAGATGAAATGTTGTTAATCATTTCACTTGCATTATGTTTATTGATGGTCATTTTTGCAGCTAATGTTGGTTTTTCCGCTGCTTTAGGCGCATTTATTATGGGTTCTATAATTGCAGAAACAAATGAAGCCGAACACATAGAACATTTAGTAAAACCTGTAAAAGATTTATTTGGAGCCATTTTCTTTGTATCTGTAGGAATGTTGATAAATCCCGAAACACTTGTAGAATATGCTTTTCCAGTTATGTTATTGACTTTGATTACTATTTTTGGACAGTCTATAACTTCAACCATTGGGACTTTAATTTCTGGACAACCATTAAAAGAATCTATTCAAACTGGAATGAGTTTGTCGCAAATAGGAGAGTTTTCGTATATCATTGCTACACTTGGTGCTTCTTTAAATGTAACAAGTGATTTCTTGTATCCAATAGTAGTTGCGGTTTCAGCAGTTACAGCATTTACAACTCCATTTATGATAAAATATGCAACTCCGGTTGCAGGATTTGTCGAAAAAAAATTACCAAAAAAATGGGTAAAAAGAATTGAAATTTATAGTGCAAACGCCCAAGCTATTAAAACCGTAAGTACATGGAGAAAAGCAATTAGAGAATATATTTTTCAAATTGTAATTCATTCTATCATATTATTTGCCATTATTCAAATGTCAAAAAGATTTTTAATGCCATTAATGAGTGATTTTAGTTATGGAAATACCTTTACAGCAGTAATTACATTTATAATAATAGCTCCTTTTTTGTGGGCAGTATCGTTGAGAAGAATTGCTACAAATGAAGTACAAGAACTTATAAAAAACAAAAAACATCACGGACCTATTTTAGTATTAATTTTTATTAGAATGTTAATTGGAATATTCTTTATAGGAATGATGCTAAACAATTTCTTTTCACCTGGTATTGCTATTTTAGCTTTTCTAATTTCAGTTATAACAATTTTATTATTTCCTAAAAAAATCAACAAGCTTTATTTAAAAATAGAGAATAGATTTGTTACTAATTACAACCAAAGAGAACTGTCAGTAAAGAAAATTAATAGAAATAATTTATCACCTTGGGACGGTCATATGGCAAATTTCCTTATTGTTCCAGAATCTGATTTAATAGGTAAGCCTTTAGAAGAAATAAAAATTAGAGAAGAAATTGGTGTTAATATTGCTTATATAAAGCGAGGGAATTTACATATTAATATCCCAACCAAATATGAAAAACTATATCCAAATGATGAAATTTATGTAATAGGAACAGATGTTCAAGTTAAAGAATTTGGTGAGTATTTGAAAAAACAAGAAATAAAAACTATTGAAGATGAAGATGCAGATATTGTGTTACAACAGTTTGAATTAGAACAACAAAAATTTATTGGAAGGACAATTAGAGAATCTGGATTAAGGGAAAAAACAAATGGTTTAATCGTAGGAATTGAGCACAGCGGAAAAAGAATTTTAAATCCTGAATCTAATTTTATTTTAAGTAAAAATGATATTGTTTGGGTAGTAGGTGATAGAACTAAAATTAGAGATTTCTTTCAATAACCTTTTAAAACCAGTAAATGCAAAAATAATTTTAAATACATTTCAATATATATAAAATATTTAGTGGCTTATAGTTTTCTTTATATTTAACAGGACTAATGAGGTTTCAAAAAAAACAGTACAATTTTCAATTAAAATTATAAAAAATTATGGCAAAAACAAAGACTGTTTACACAGGAAAAGATGTAATAGATTTTGTGAATTCATACGTTGATAATGAACAGAAAAAAACCGATAGTTTTCGTTTAATAGAACTAATACAAGAATGGTCAGGCTTTGAACCCAAAATGTGGGGACCAACCATTATAGGATTTGGTAACTATCATTACAAATATGCTAGTGGGCACGAAGGTGATGCTCCAATTCTCGGATTTTCACCTAGAAAGGCAGCATTTTCGCTCTATGTATATTCTGCAACAGAAAAAAGCGAAAAACTTTTAACAGACTTGGGTAAGTTTAAAATAACTAAAGCCTGTATTTATATAAAAAAACTTGCAGATATTAACATTCCTATTTTAAAAGAACTATGCATAGAATCAATTAACTATATTAATGAGCATCATGAATGTTCTTGTAGAATGAAATAGTTGAGAGGAAAAGTAGATGCCTACCGCACAAATCAAAAAAAAGCCTAGTTGATTTGACTAGGCTTTTTTTAATTTATATAAACTTAAATTATCTAGAATAATTTGGAGCTTCTTTTGTAATTGTAACGTTATGTGGATGGCTTTCCCCTATTCCACTTGTCGTAATTCTAATAAACCTTCCAGTTTCTTGCAATGTTGGAATATCCTTAGAACCACAATATCCCATTCCTGCTCTTAAACCTCCTACA
>JBEDTP010000044.1:0-6599 GCA_040119075.1 Flavobacterium sp. | reverse complement strand
CAATTTGTCCTTTTTGCATTACCACAATACTATCAGCTTTTTGAATAGTAGATAATCTGTGCGCAATAACAATTGAAGTTCTGTTTTGCATCATGTTTTCAAGAGCAATTTGAACAAATTTCTCGCTTTCGGTATCTAATGCAGAAGTTGCTTCATCCAAAATCATAATTGGAGGGTTTTTTAAAACCGCTCTTGCAATTGAAAGACGTTGCTTTTGTCCGCCTGATAATTTTCCTCCAGCATCACCAATATTCGTTTCAATTCCGTTTGGCAACTCTTTTACAAATTCGTAGGCATTTGCAATTTTTAAAGCTTCAATAATATCATCGTCCGTAACATTTTCTTTTCCAAGGGTAATGTTGTTTTTAATAGTATCGTTAAACAAGATAGAATCTTGCGTGACTAGACCAAGTAAACTTCTAAGCGAATGAATGTCTAAATCTTTTATGTCTACGCCGTCAATTTTAATTACACCTTCATTTACGTCGTAAAAACGAGTTAATAAATTAGCAATAGTACTTTTTCCACTTCCAGACTGTCCAACTAAAGCCACTGTTTTACCTTTAGGAACATTCAATGAAAAGTTCTTTAAAACGTATTCATCTTCGTATTTAAAATTAATATTTTGAATACTGATTTTATCTGCAAATCCAGTTGCTGTAATTGCATTTTCTTTTGTAGTTATTGTGTTTTCAGTTTCTAATACTTCAAAAACACGCTCAGCAGCTGCTAGTCCGTTTTTTACAGAGTAAGAAGCTTTAGAAATTGCTTTTGCAGGTGTTAGTATATTGTACGCTAAACCTAGATAAACTATAAATAAAGCCCCATTTAAAGTTTTATCTACCAAGACTAAATTTCCGCCATACCAAAGTAAAGCCGAAATAGTTACAATCCCCATAAATTCGCTCATGGGAGAAGCTAAATTATTTTTCTTTCCAATGCTGTTGTCAAGACGTAATAATCTTCCAATTGAATTGTTGAATGTAGTTTTAAAGTAATTTTCTGCATTATAACTTTTTACCACTTTTAAACCAGATAAACTTTCTTCAACAATTGAAATTAAAAAACCATTTTCTTGTTGTGCTCTCACTGATTTTGCTTTTAGACTTTTTCCAATTTTTGAAATGATAAATCCAGAAATTGGGATAAATATGAAAACAAATAATGTAAGCTCAAAACTAATCTTCAACATGGCAATAATTGCAAAAAGAATGGTTAAAGGCTCTTTAATGATTAACTCTAAAATTAAAAAGAAAGAATTTTTAACCTCATTTACATCACCAAGCATTCTTGCCATTACGTCACCTTTTCTTTTTTCAGAATAATAAGAGATAGGAAGTTCAATTATTTTAGCAAACATTTTTTCTCTTAAGTCTTTTAAAACGCCATTTTTAATTTTCATTAAGTGTTGAGAGGCAAAATAATTGAATACATTTTTAAATAAGAAAGTAGAAATTACTAAAGCAACTGTTAGTAATAATGCATATTGTGGTCCGTTTTCTGCAGATAATTTTGTAATGTAATATTGTAAATATTGTTTCCCATATGAACCTATTTCCATTATGCCTTCATATTTTGGCAGTGTAGTAACTGCTTCATTCATTTTAAAAAGCACTTCCATTAAAGGAAATAAAGCTACAAATGATAAAGTGCTAAATAATGCATAAAGAACATTGAAAGTTACATTCCAAACAATATGTCCTTTAAATTTAAGTGCAAAGGGAATTATTTTTTTAAAATTTTCGTCCATTAGTTCAATTGCATTGACGCAATAATATTTTTAATTTTTAAATCTAAATTTTCTTCTGTAGCAACTGCATTTTCAATACTATCCAAATGTGTGTTTACACTAAAATAAAATTTAATTTTAGGTTCAGTTCCACTTGGTCTAGCACAAATTTTACTTCCGTCTTCAAGGTAATAAATTAATACGTTTGATTTTGGAATTTTAATCTCAAATTCTTCTTCGTTCATAAAGTCAAAACCTTTCGAACTTTGGTAATCTTCAATACAAATAACGCGTTGGTTATTAATTTCCTTCATTGGGTTTTCACGTAAATCAACCATCATTTTTTTGATTTCGTTTGCGCCTTCAATTCCTTTTTTGGTAATAGAAATTAAATGTTCTTTATAAAAACCTAAATCGGTATATAAATTTAGTAATTCTTGGTATAAAGAACTTCCGCTTGCTTTTGCCTGCGCAGCAATTTCACAAACCAACAAAGTAGCACCAACTGCATCTTTATCTCTTACTTTATCACCTACCATAAATCCGAAACTTTCTTCTCCACCACCAATAAATTCTTGGTTAGGAAAATCTTTAATGAATATTGCAATCCATTTAAATCCGGTTAAACCCACTTTGCATTCTACTTCATAAGCAGAAGCTAATTCTAACATCATAGGCGTACTTACAATTGTAGAACCAATAAATTGATTGCCATTAATCTTGCCAACACGTTTCCATTGTTCTAATAAAAAAGCAGTCATGATTACCATAGTCTGGTTTCCGTTGAGCAATTTCATTTTTCCGTCTAAATCTCTAACCGCAACACCGAGTCTATCACTATCCGGATCTGTTCCTACAACAATATCTGCATTTGTATTTTCAGCCAAAGCTAAAGCCATTGCAAGTGCTTCTGGTTCTTCAGGATTTGGCGATTTTACGGTTGGAAAATTTCCGTTTGGTTCTGCTTGTTCTGCAACAATTTCTACATTATCATATCCGGCTTTTGCTAAAACGTCTGGAATCAACTTTATAGATGTACCATGAAGCGATGTGAAAACAATTTTTAAGTTGTCTTTAGCGGTTTTTGGTGTATTAAAACTTGCGTTTTCAATAGTTGAAGTTGTAAAGGCTTCGTCAATTTTAGTATCAATGTATTCAATTAGACTTTCGTTCGCTTCAAATTTTATATCGCTGTATTGTAAATTGTCAATTAATTGTATGATTTCTCCATCTTGTGGTGGTACTAATTGTCCGCCATCTTGCCAATATACTTTGTATCCGTTATATTCTGGTGGATTATGAGAAGCTGTTAATACAATTCCTGCATGACATTTTAAATAACGAACGGCAAATGAAAGCTCTGGTGTTGGTCTTAGTTCTGAAAATAAATAGACTTTAATTCCGTTAGCGGAAAAAACATCTGCAACTACTTTTGCAAGTGTGTCACTATTATGACGACAATCAAAAGCAATGGCTACTTTAATTTCTTCGTTAGGGAATGACTTTTTTAAATAATCAGATAAACCTTGCGTGTTTTTTCCTAACGTATATTTGTTGATACGATTGGTTCCAACTCCCATTACACCACGCATTCCGCCAGTTCCAAACTCCAAATTTTTGTAAAAACTATCTTCCAACTCTTTTGGAGCCGAAGTCATCATTTTTTCAATTTCTGCTTGAGTTTGTTTATCAAAAGTTGGCGTAAGCCATTCATTTACTTTATTTAATATGTCTTGTTCTATATGCATTCTGTAATCGTATATATTGTTAGATTTCTTCTGAAACCTTGTATCGTTCTTCATTGTTTTTGGTACGCAAAATAATTTCTCCTAAAAAACCTGCTAGGAAAAATTGTGTACCAATAATCATAGTGACTAATGAAATGTAAAATTCGGGTCTTTGGGTAATTAACCTTCCAGATGTGTTGATGAAAAGTTTGTCAATGCCTAGATAAAAAGCAAATCCAAATCCTATTGTAAACATTAAAACACCAAGTGCACCAAATAAATGCATTGGCCTTTTACCAAATTTAGAAATGAACCAAATGGTAATTAAATCTAAAAAACCATTAATGAAACGTTCCATTCCAAATTTGGTTGAACCGTATTTTCTAGCTTGGTGTTGTACAATTTGCTCTCCAATTTTACTGAATCCTGCATTTTTCGCTAAAACAGGAATGTATCGGTGCATTTCACCTGATACTTCTATATTCTTAACTACTTCATTTCGATAAGCTTTTAATCCGCAATTAAAATCATTCAATTGAACACCTGAAGTTTTTCGGGCAGCCCAATTGAATAATTTTGAAGGCATGTTTTTACCGATTACTGAATCGTATCGTTTCTTTTTCCAACCAGAAACTAAATCGAATTTTTCAGCAATAATTTTATGGTATAATGCTGGAATTTCTTCCGGACTATCTTGTAAATCAGCATCCATAGTAATTACAACATCGCCTTTTACTTTGGCAAAACCAGCGTGTAAAGCCTGACTTTTACCGTAATTGCGTAAAAAACGAATTCCTTTTACATTTGGATTTTCTTTTGAAAGTTGGTCAATGATAGACCAAGAAGCATCTGTACTTCCGTCGTCTATAAACAATATTTCATAAGAAAAGTTATGAGTACTCATAACTTTTACAATCCAATTGTGTAATTCGGGCAACGATTCTTGCTCGTTTAATAAGGGAATAACTATGGATAAATTCATTTATTCTTGATATGTAGGTTTGCTTTTAAATATAGCTGCTAAGATTAAACCAAATATTGAACTGACAGCAATATTTGTAAAAAAACCTTTAATTTGAGATAAAATACTAAAATTATCTGATTTGCTAATCTTTTCAATCTCTACTTTTATGTCTTCAGCACTAGCTCCAAATTTTTTCATAAAGTTAGCGGAAGATTCCATTGTGACTTGTTTTACTTTTTCACCTAGCTCTGTATCAATAATGTTAAAAAGTATAATATTAAAAAATACTGAAATTGTAATTCCAATTACCAAACAGATAAAATATGTTGTGAAAGCATCTTTAAAACTAAAGTTGTTATTTAATGCTTTTTTTGTTTTTACTAAAAGTGTAATGTTTAAAGCTAAAAAAAATACAATAATGAAAAATAGTAGCCAAAGTGATCCAAATAGTTCTAAATCAAAGATGTAAGCATATAGCGTGATTAGTATAGAAAAAATTCCATTTAAAACACCAAATGTAATTCCGTTTTTCTTGATAATTTCGTTCATAGTTTTATTTAGTTTAATAGATTTACAAATATAGAAATAATAAAGTTTATCGTATTAGTAAAAAAAAACAAAAAAAAGTTACACAACAACTTGTAATTTAAAAATTAAATGTAAATTTGCACTCTCAAAATAAAAGATTATAAACTAAAAAGTTATAGACGTTTATACCTTTTTCAATAAAATGAGAAAGCATCAGAACGGTTTGTAACCATTAATAAAAAAGAATTACAAGATGAAAAAAGGAATTCACCCAGAAAATTACAGATTAGTTGCATTTAAAGACATGTCTAACGAAGATATCTTTATTACTAAATCTACAGTTGAAACAAAAGAAACAATTGAGCACGAAGGTGTTGAGTATCCAGTATACAAAATGGAGATCTCTAGAACTTCTCACCCTTTTTACACAGGTAAATCTAAACTTATCGATACTGCAGGACGTATTGATAAATTCAAAACTAAATATGCTAAATTCGATAAAAAATAATCGAATTTTAAATACCATACAAAACCACGCAATTTGCGTGGTTTTTTTATTTATAACAATTTCTTTTTTTACTTTGAATCTTTGTAACTTTGAAACATTCAACTTTTAGACTTAAAAAAATGAACTATATACTTTTTGACGGAACCGTTCGTAATGCTTTATTGCCTTTTACTTTTACTAGGCCTGTTGCAGATATTCGTGTTGGAATTTTAACCATTAGAGAAAAGTGGGAACAATATTTAGGCTATACAACTTCTACGCTTACTGAAGAATATTTAATGGAGAAGTTTCCAATGGTTGAATTGGAAGAGAATGTTATGATTAACGCTTCTTTTTTTCCTAATGATGTATTGGTTGAAATGATATTTAGTTTAGAGAAAAATCAAGCTATTTTACATGAAGAAGAAATTATCGCTTTTTATACGAATGATACACAGGAAGAAATAGACTTTGATGTCTATGAATTAATTGAATATGATGGAGAAGTGCTGCGTATTGAAAACACTTGGGATATTTTTGCAAAAAATGATGCAGCGATACGAGAAGATTTTGAGTTTCTCACTGAAGATAGAAAATCTGAACCAATACCAAAATCAGTAAATGTAATTGCGCCTGAAAATATTTTTATTGAAGAAGGAGCAAAACTTGAATTTGTAACTTTAAACGCTTCAACCGGACCTATATATATTGGTAAAACTGCCGAAATTATGGAAGGTTCAGTAATTCGAGGCCCGTTTGCTTTATGCGAAGAAGCACAAGTTAAATTAGCTTCTAAAATTTATGGAGCAACTACTGTTGGACCGCATTGTAGAGTGGGTGGAGAAGTGAATAATTCGGTTTTATTTGGTTATTCTAATAAAGGACACGATGGCTTTTTAGGAAATGCAGTTTTAGGTGAATGGTGTAATATTGGAGCAGATTCTAATAATTCCAACTTAAAAAACAATTACGAAGAAGTACGTTTGTGGAGCTATGAAACAGAAGGTTTTGCACGAACAGGCTTACAGTTTTGCGGACTAATGATGGGTGATCATTCAAAATGTGGAATTAATACTATGTTTAATACTGGAACTGTAGTTGGGGTTTCTGCAAATATTTTTGGTTCTGGATTTCCGCGTAATTTTGTGCCTAGTTTCTCTTGGG
>JBEDTP010000043.1:0-6638 GCA_040119075.1 Flavobacterium sp. | reverse complement strand
CTTCAACTCAATCCAACGGCTCATAAACTTAGTACTTTGCATGGTTTGATGCTGTAAAATCTGTCCCAAGAAGTTTTGGTTTCGATGTAAATTTAAACTTGAAAGTAATTCATTAATTTTTGTGATAAAATCAACTTCAAACAACGATTTTTCAAAACGTTGGTTTATCAATTTAATTCCGTTTTCTTGTGATGTATTCCAAAGGGCCTCATTAGAATAAAGTTCAATTGCTTTTTCAATAAATTCCTCATCTGAATTTGAAATAAAACCATTCCAATCAAAATTTCCATGCATTGCTTCTGCACCAGAAGATGTTGTTACATTGGGTAAACCCAATTGCATGCTTTCTAATAATTTTCCTTTTAAACCAGCTCCATAAGGAATAGGAGCAAGTAAAACTTTAGCAGAATTAAATACCTTTTCAACACTTTCAGCTCTTCCTTTAATGATAAATCCTTCTTTCTCATTGTGCAATTGTTTTGCTTTTCCCGAAACATAAGCGCCATAAACATGCATTTCAGCTTCAGGAAGTGCTATTTTAATCGATTTCCAATGCTTTTTCAATTGCAATACTGTTTGCCAATTCGGTTCGTGTAAAAAGTTCCCTATGCTTACAAAATGCTTTCTTTCTTCAAACTTTGGAAAGCTATCAAATACTTTTTCATTTAAAGCTTGCACTATGAAAGGTAAATAATGTAAAATAGAAGCATCGACTTTAAATGTTTCGGTAAGTAATTGCATTTCGTATTCCGAAATTATCAAACTTAAATCACAACGATATATGGAAGCTATTTCTCTTTTGAAAGTATCTGATATATAATCTTCAAAACCTAAATCTCTATTTTGTTTATATGCTGTTTCTCTTGCTTTTCTTAGAAAATGTAAATCTTCTGTGTCTAAAATTCGTAAAGTATTCGGACAATTTTCGGCAACACGCCATCCGAATTGTTCTTCAATCATAAAGCGATCAAATAAAACAATTGTTGGATTTAATTCTGAAATTAAAATGTCAAAACTTGAATCATTTAACTGAATATTTTTGGTTGCAACGCCAATGCTTTCTAAATCGAATGAGTTTTCTCCTTTACTTGCAGAAGAAAGAAAAGTGATTTTGTAATTTTCCTTTTGAAACACTTCAATAATTTGCAACATTCTTGTTCCTGCTGCTGTTGAAGTTGGTTCTGGCCAAACGGTTCCAATGATTACTAAATGGTTTTGCATGGCATAAAGATAAATTTTTAATTGGTAATAGGTTTTAGGTAAATGGTAATAGGTATTTTATATTTTGTTAATTTGTACCCTTGACCTAATGCTTATAACCCTTAACCAATAAAAGAAATGACTTTTTTTAAATATTGTCCAAATTGTACATCTGAAAATTTTAGTTTTCCAAATAACATTCGTTTTCATTGCAACGATTGCGATTTTACTTACTATCATAATATAGCTGCGGCTGTAGCAATTGTTTTTACTTTTGAAGATAAGATTTTATTTACCGTTAGAAATGTCGACCCAGATAAAGGAAAATGGGATTTGCCAGGTGGATTTATTGATCCAAGTGAAAATGCAGAAGAAGCGGCTTGTAGAGAAATAAAAGAAGAATTGGGTTTAGAAATTGCATCAGGTGATTTAAAGTATATTACTACTTCTCCAAACAATTATTTATACAAAAATGTTCCGTATAGAACAATGGATATTTTTTATGAATGTCCACTTGAAACAGATTTAATTTCTATTACTGCTGAAGATGAAATTCAAGATTTAATTTGGGTCAACCGAAAAGATATTGATTTAGAGAATATTGGTTTTGTTTCTATACGAAAAGTGATAGGAGAGAATTATAAATAATTATAACTTTCCATTATAATTATCTGGTAAAGGTCGGTAAGCGTAATATTGTAAAACCTCTTCCAAAGCTAATTTCATTGCTTTGTTAACAGGAACAAAAACATTACCCAATCTAAAATCTATTTGAGAAAGTTGCATATAATATTCTGTAAAAATGGGAATTTGCAATCCGTTATTTATAGCTTCTGTAATTTTATCAAAATTTTCTTTTTGTCCGTCTTTAATAATGTTGCAACTGGCAATTCTAAGTTGTCCGTATTTATCTGTAGTTGCACCATAACCAAATAAACGACAAATTAGACCTCTATATTTGTAATCGCTACATTGCCCTTTTGTGTATTCTTCCATAGATTTTGGTTGGTACAAATAACAATTTGGAGTTGTTGAATCGTTTAGTAAAGCTAATTTTTTTTCAGCTTCACCTTCTAAAAAAACATGAAAAGCCCAAGGAAGAAATTCTAATGGAGAAGCATCGATATCAGGAGTAGAACAACATTTACCACAACCAACTACACAACTAAGTTTTGTTTTAGTTTGAAATGTTTTAATTTCTGTTTCTAGGTTTTGGTACAATTCATTTACCAATAGAACCTTTTCTTCAATGCTCATAGCTGTAAAATAAGTGTAAAAATACAAAAAGCCCTGTAAAAAACAGAGCTTTTTTGTGACCTCGACTGCAGGAGGTTTTTAGTCATTTTTTTAGTGTTTTCGCGTTAATTCGATGTCTTTTAGGGCTTTTTTTAAATCATTTTTTTGATTAAGTGGACAGAAATGGACTCAAATGGTTTAGAATGGTCACAATTTTGGTCACAATATTTTGATTAAAATTCACCAAAATCTAATATTACAATAATGTTAATTTTTTAAAAAAAGACAGTAATGAAAATTAGATTTTACCTTCGCAAAAGTACAAAAAAGTATTCAATAAATTTTGAATACAGAAATTCAAATGGTTCTATTAGATTAAGAACTTCTACAGGATACATGATTCATAATTCAAAAGAGTGGGATAGTAGAAAAGAAAGACTGAAAATACCATCTTCAGTATTTGGTGCAGTAGATATTAATACAAAATTATCTGAAGCAATGTACAAATTCAATAAGTCAATTTCGGCAATTGATGAAACGGATATTTCAGAAGGTATTGTTCAAAAAATAATGTTAGACGCATTTGGTAAAACTAGTATTGCAGATAAAGCAAAAGCAAAAGTAGAGAGTTATAAAAGTAATTTGATCTCATATTATACATGGTTCTTAGATTATTATTCCGTTCATAATAGTCCATACACAAAGAAAAAATTAGGTCAAGGAACTTTAAAAACCTATAAAACTGGTTTATCCAGATTGCAAGAATATATTGAAGATAGAAAATTGAAAAAATTTTCATTTAATGATTGTAATAGAGAATTTTATAATGATTATGTATTGTATTTATCTTCTCTTAATTATTCTAAAAACTATCTTGGTACAATCATTCAAAAATTAAAAACAATTTTAGGTTATGCTTATGAAGAAGGTATTCATAACAATAATGAATTCAAAAAGGGTTATTTTTCTAAGATGACTGAGGAAATAGATCATGTTTATTTAACCGTAGAGGAATTAAAAAGAATACAAATTTTAGAATTAAAAGACCCAATTTTAGATAGTGTAAGAGACATTTTTTTAATTAGTAGTTATACTGGTTTAAGAGTTTCAGATATGTTAGGATTATTAAAAAAGCCATACCAAGTTATATTTGAAGAAGATGGTGTGAAATATTTTCAACTAAGACAAATGAAAACATCTAATGCTGTAATTATTCCATTGAATTCAATAGTGAATTCAATTATAGAAAAGCGTGAAGGAAAATTACCTAATTATATTTACTCTGGGTTGATTAATGAGCATATTAAATCAATCTGTAAGAAAGCAAAAATTATAGAAAATCATTCATTAACAAGAACAATAGGGAATAAGGTTGAAGAATATAATTTGCCAAAGTATAAATTTGTTTCATCACATACAGCAAGAAGATCTTTTTGTACAAATGCATTTAAAGCCGGAATGCCTATTCAAGATATTATGGCAATAAGCGGACATAAATCGGAACGTGTTTTTCTAAACTATGTAAAAGTGCAAAAAGTAGAAAATGCTAAAAGAATAGCAAAACATGACTTCTTTCAATAAGTACCAATAGAAGAATCTTTAAATTATAGTATAAGTAGAGTAAAATACTAGTTTTCTAATTAAACTTTAAATTTATATAAGTCCATTAATCACTTATATTTAAGTATTTGTATTTATATTTTTTTAAAGAGTTTTAAAATGTCTTAATATGAGTTAACACTTTTAATGGCATTTATTTTGATGTAATTATAATTATAATTTAATCTATGAAAACAGATAAAGAAATATCAGAACATTATATTGAATTTGCTGAAAAAAATTTGAATAAAAATGATATAGTATCAAGTACACGTGCTGTAGTAGCCTACAAACGTGCGGTTCTTTTTGATCCTAAAAATTTAGAGCTTAGAAAACGTTTTATTGAAGTATTTCACCAAGTAAGTACTATTAATAAAAAAGTAGAAAACGAGGATAAAGAAAAAACATTCTTTATTAAACAATTCATAGAATATCTCTTATATAATACATCAGAAATCAAAGGTATTTTTAGTGATGATTTTTGCTGTAATTACAATTGTTTTGGTTCAACTTTAGATGTTTTTATAATGAACTTAAAGAATGAAATTACTAAAAGAAATAAAAAATACTATGTAGGCTATTTCTTTATTGCTCATCGATTTAATCCATGCATGATTGTTGATGATACTATTTTAAGATTTAGTGTTAAAAATAAAAAGATAGATTCAATTTCTACTCAAAAAATTGAAGGTGCTGATATTAGTAATTTATTAATCTGGGTAAATAACTAGATTAATTATTTACCAAAACTGCAAAAAAAGGAAAATATGAAAAGAATTACTTTAGTAAGTTGTTTTTGAATATAGATTCAAGCTTTTTTCTAAAATTTCTTTCATTCTATTTCTTAAACCTTCAGGTTTTAAAATTTCTAAACCGTTTCCAAACCCTAATAAAAGCCTCTCCAATTCATAATTTACAATTAGGTACAAGTTAATTACAATGCTACCATCTTCATTTTGAGCAATTATTCGCTGAGAAGTATGTAATGGTTTTGTAATTACATAAGGTGCATTTATTTTATCAATCCACAATTGAATGCGTCTAGGTTGTAAACCATGATTTACAGTAACACCAATTACATCTTTATAAAAGTTTTCTACATCAAAATCTTCGTTAATATGATCCATAGTAAAATCATAATCAATTTTGATAATTCTATCTAACGCTAAATTAGTAATAGGCTGGTTTCCTTTTCTTTTTCCAATTAAAAACCAACGATTATTAAACTCTTTCAAGGCAAAGGCATGAAAATGAAAACTTTTCGCTTCTGTTGCTTTAAAAGATTGGTATTCTAATTTTAAAACAACTTTTTTAATAATAGCTTGATACAATTCGTCTAAAAAATGTAATCCTTTGAGCTTTTCATTTTTATCCAAATGTATTACGGGTTGAGTATGTGATTTTTCAGCATAAATTTTATCTTCTAAACGCTGTAATATATCCGAAACATCATTAAATAAGGAAAAATCTTTAAACTGTTTTAGCATGGAAACTGTTTCAGTTAAAACATTAATATCAGTTTCTGTTAAGGGAATATCAGTAATTGAAAAATCTTCGTCTGCATAATGATAAAATTTCTTATCGTAAACTTCAATAGGAGCATTATAGCCTAGTTTTTCGCTACGCATCATTTGTATGTCCAGCTGAATAGTACGTTTGCTTACAGGATTTTCTTTTCCTTCGTACTCATATAGCGCATCACTACAAGCTTGTAATAAATTATCTAATGTCCATTGACGGTATTTGTTTTGCAAGCATTTATCAATAGTTTTATAACGTATTAGAGCGTTTTTATTTTGAGCCATTTTGGTTTTTTAATTGTTTTATGAATAGTAAAATTTTAAAAAAGACTTAACTCATTTAAAATGTTTTCTCTTGCTATAGCTTCATATTTTGTCCTGAATTCTTCTGTTTGGAAAATAAATTCGTTTTCTAAAAAATGTTCTAATGCTTTTTTGCGTCCAGGTTTATAAAGAATTTCGGGATAAATTTTATATTCTTTACGAATTTGTTTAAAATATGTTTGATAATCTTCCCATTTAGAAGCTAATATTTTCAAATCGAAATCAATTAGCCAATTTACATCTTCCATTTTGTTTTTTTGATGGTGTTGTGTAGCACATATCATATCGTAAATTAACTCGGAATTTAATCTAGCATTTTTTGGAAGTATTGAAACAGCATGTTCTGCACTTTTTTGCTCATTGTCTTTACGTGTTGTTTTGTAAATTATATCGTGATAGAAAATTGCATACAATACTTCATTTGGTAATTTTAATTGTTCTTTATATTCACAATAAGAATTAACCATTGCTTCAATATGCTGCAAATTGTGATACTTTCTTGATTTTGAAGTATATGCCTTCTCTAATTCTAGCCAAAGAGTATTATTTTGATTTTTAGGAAAACCAATTTGTTCAAGTAAATTTATAAATCTATTTTGTAATTCCATTTTGTTTTTGTTTTAAATTCACGACTTCTCGATACTATTTCATCAATCTAAAACTATCGTTTTCGATTACTAAAATCACTCGAAGTGACGGTTTTTGTACGCTATTCCTATTTTTTAAACTAATTACATCGTTTTTACGTCAGTTCGAGTG
>JBEDTP010000042.1:0-6650 GCA_040119075.1 Flavobacterium sp. | reverse complement strand
TTCGTCTCTACTGAAAATCTTTTCTAACGTAGAAAATTGCCATTTATTTTCTAATTCATCTAATTGAATTTCTAATTCACGTTTTAATAAATCAACCGTTCTATTGGTTGAAATTTTCAACATATCAGAAACACCAATAAACAAAGGTTTGTTGTTTTCAATAACACAACCTAATGGCGCAACCGAAGTTTCACATGCTGTAAAAGCATATAAAGCATCGATTGTTTTGTCTGGAGAAACTCCTGAAGGTAAATGAATTAAAATTTCAACCTCAGCAGCTGTATTGTCTTCAATTTTTTTGACTTTGATTTTTCCTTTATCATTTGCTTTCAAAATACTATCAATCAATGTTGATGTATTTGTAGAAAATGGAATTTGCGTAATCACTAAAGTCGATTTATCCAATTGCGCAATTTTAGCACGCACTCGCACACGTCCGCCTCGTAAACCATCGTTATAGTTAGAAACATCCGCAATACCAGCTGTTGGAAAATCAGGATATAATGTAAAAGGCTTCCCTTTTAATATTTTTATAGAACTGTCAATAAGTTCATTGAAATTGTGAGGCAATACTTTTGTAGAAAGTCCTACTGCAATACCTTCAGCTCCTTGTGCTAAAAGCAATGGAAACTTAACCGGTAAATTTATAGGTTCTGGACGACGACCATCGTAAGAAGTTCCCCATTCGGTAATTTTTGGGGAATATAAAATATCGTGACCTAACTTAGAAATACGTGCTTCAATATAACGAGAAGCCGCAGCAGAATCGCCTGTAAGGATATTTCCCCAGTTTCCTTGCATGTCGATAATCAAGTCTTTTTGACCTATTTGCACCATTGCATCTCCAATACTCGCATCACCATGTGGATGATACTGCATGGTGTGACCCACAATGTTTGCTACTTTATTATAACGACCATCGTCCAATTCTTTCATGGAATGCATGATACGACGTTGTACCGGTTTAAAACCGTCTTCAATTGCCGGAACTGCACGTTCTAGAATTACATAAGAAGCATAATCTAAAAACCATTCTTTATACATACCGGTTACTTTGGTAATAGTATCTTCAGGGTTTTCGTTATTCTCGTAAAAATGATGTCCCGTTGAAACGCTGATGTCGTCAAAACCTTCGTTACCTATCGAATCGTTTTGATTATCGTTGTTTTCGTTTTCTGGGTTTATGTTTTCTTCGTCTTCGTTCATATTTAAGTTTCAAAGTTGCAAGTTTCAAAGTTGCATAGTTTAAAACAAAGACAATTAAAACTTTGTTACTATGTCGCTCTGAAACTTTGTTACTCTTTTTCTATCACATCTAATTCCACTTTCAAATTATTGATAATGAATTCTTGTCTATCAGGTGTGTTTTTACCCATATAGAATTCAAGAAGTGTTTCAATAGATGTTGCCTTATCTAGCATAATTGGATCTAATCGAATATCATCGCCAATAAAATGCTTAAACTCATCTGGAGAAATTTCTCCCAATCCTTTAAATCGTGTTATTTCTGGTTTTGGTTTTAGTTTTTCAATTGCATTGATTCGTTCTTCGTCCGAATAACAATAAATGGTTTCTTTTTTATTTCGCACACGGAACAAAGGCGTTTGTAAAATATATAAATGTCCGTCTTTGATTAATTCTGGAAAGAATTGCAAGAAAAACGTAATTAATAACAAACGAATGTGCATTCCATCGACATCGGCATCGGTAGCAATAACAATATTATTATAACGCAAATCGCCCATATCTTCTTCGATATTTAAAGCGGCTTGCAATAAGTTGAATTCTTCATTTTCATACACAATTTTTTTAGACATTCCGTATGAATTTAAAGGCTTACCACGTAAACTAAAAACCGCTTGTGTATTTACATCACGACTTTTAGTAATTGAACCCGAAGCCGAATCTCCCTCAGTAATAAAAAGTGTACTTTCTAAACTTCTAGGATTTTTACCATCGGTTAAATGTACACGACAATCGCGTAATTTTTTATTGTGTAAATTGGCTTTCTTCGCTCTGTCTTTAGCCAACTTTCGAATGCCGGATAATTCTTTACGTTCGCGTTCGGCTTGTAAAATTTTACGTTGTAAAGCATCGGCAACTTCAGGGTTTTTATGTAAGAAGTTATCTAATTTTACTTTAATAAAATCGTTCACAAATGTTCGAACTGTAGGGCCGTTTGGGCCAATATCGGTAGAACCTAATTTTGTTTTAGTCTGACTTTCAAAAACAGGTTCTTCTACTTTTACCGAAACTGCAGAAACAATTGATTTACGAATATCTGAAGCTTCAAAGTTTTTATTATAAAACTCTTTTATTGCTTTTACTATTGCTTCGCGAAAAGCACTTAAATGCGTTCCTCCTTGGGTTGTATTTTGTCCGTTTACAAACGAATGGTATTCTTCTGAATATTGTGTTTTACTGTGCGTTATGGCTACTTCAATATCTTCACCTTCTAAGTGAATAATTGGGTACACCATATCTTCTTCCGAAATGTTTTCGTCTAATAAATCTTTTAGTCCGTTTTCAGAAACATATTTTTCACCGTTATAAATTATGGTTAATCCACGATTTAAGTAACAATAATTTTTAAGCATTTTAATGATGTACTCATTACGATACTTATAGTTTTTAAAGATTAATTCATCCGCAATGAACGAAACTTTTGTTCCTTTTCGTTTTGTAGATTCTGAAACCTCTTCCTCAAGCATTAAATTACCTGCCGAGAATTCGGCTGCTTTTTGTTGGTTATCACGAACAGATTCTACACGGAAATAATTAGAAAGTGCATTTACGGCTTTTGTACCCACTCCATTTAAACCAACTGATTTTTTGAAAGCTTTAGAATCGTACTTTCCACCGGTATTCATTTTAGAAACAACATCGACTACTTTTCCTAACGGAATTCCACGACCATAATCACGAACGGTAACCATTTTTTCTTTTATGGTAACTTCAATCGTTTTTCCTGCACCCATGACAAATTCATCGATACAGTTATCCATTACTTCTTTTAGAAGAATATAAATTCCATCATCTGGTGAGGAACCATCTCCCAACTTTCCAATGTACATTCCGGGACGCATACGGATGTGCTCTTTCCAATCGAGCGATCGTATATTGTCTTCGTCGTATCTAATTTCGTCTGCCATTTGTAATTACGGATTTTGTGCTAATATAAAGGATTTGCACAAAAAATGAAAGCGACTTGAAAAGAAGTTATTGACAAGTTTTTAAGATGAGTACTGAAGGAAGAAACAAGAAAAAAGAAGAAAGATTTTGAGTATATTTGTTTGAAATTTTTTAATAAAAATGAAATATCATCTAATATACTTATTGTTTTTAACGCATTTTTTGTGTTTTTCAAGCCCTCGAATTACTGTTAAAAAAGAATTTGAAAATGTAATTTTGTTTTATGACGGAAATACAAGTAATGAAGAATACGTAAAATTAGAATTTATAGCTAAAAGAGTTTTACTACTATCAAAACAATATGATTATTCTGAAAAAATAATTTTAAACTATCTGTTTTCAGACGAAAGGAATGAAAAAGAATATTTTATTGCATATTCCAAACCTCTATATTTATACAAACACAAAGATTCTGAAAAGACAGAAGAAATAAAACTTTTAGATGAAGATGTGAAATTCGTCATGCTTACAGCATATGACGAAATTAGAAGTCAAGTTGAAGCACTCAAATTAATTGATTTTGCACTTTCTAACTTGAAATCATTTAAAAATATTGACACTCATAAAATTCAATATGATAGATTTAAGTCCGAATACAATTATATATATTCAATAGATTTAAAAAAAATTAAAAAAATCATTAACAAAAAAGACACCTCATACTTTGTTACCTACTCCCTAAATAAAAAAATATATCGAGAAACAAAAAGTGACAAATCCACTTATTTTATCTCGTATTTTACAAAGAATGACAAATATTATCCTTTCCTAAGTGAAAGAGAAAAAGAAACAGTATTAGATTCCCTGAATGAAATCAAATATTATGCAAGAGAATTAAATAATGTTTTTATATTTAAAAATAAATTTGAATTTAATTTTTATGCCTTTCCAATTTTTGGAGAAGACTTAATTAAAGACTTAATCATCAAACGAAATGTTGTATACAATGAAGATGAAACCTTTAATTGTTCCAATATTTTTGTTAATGAAATCTTAACTGGAGTCTACTTACTTGAATACATCTCTGGTTATTTAGGAACTGTTGAAAGTTCAATATTCACAATCGAAAAAGGAATGATTGAGAAGGCTTTGAGTAAATACGAATACAATCACCCATCTCCTTTTTAGCTTTTTCATATTTAAACACAAAAAAAACCTGTAAATTGCTTTACAGGTTTTATTAAATTTTACCTCACTTCGACAAGCTCAGTGTGACAGCTATAGTATCTATACGTTAAAACGGAAATGCATTACATCACCATCTTTAACGATGTATTCTTTACCTTCAACTCTTAATTTTCCTGCTTCTTTTACTTTAGCTTCTGTTCCAAAGTTTGAATAGTCTTCAAAAGCAATTACTTCTGCACGAATGAATCCTTTTTCAAAGTCGGTATGAATAACTCCAGCAGCTTGTGGAGCTGTATCTCCAACATTTATGGTCCAAGCTCTTACTTCTTTTACGCCCGCAGTAAAATAGGTTTGTAAGTTTAATAATTTATAAGCTGCACGAATCAACACTGCCGAACCTGGCTCTGTTAATCCCATGTCTTCTAAAAATACTTGTCTTTCTTCGTAGCTTTCTAATTCAGTAATATCGGCCTCTGCTCCTACTGAAAGAATAATTACTTCTGCATTTTCGTCTTTTACTAATTCACGAACTTGCTCAACATAAGCATTTCCTGAAACTGCAGAGTTTTCATCTACATTACATACATATAAAACAGGTTTATTAGTAATTAATTGGAAACCTGCCATCAACTCTTCTTCGTCGTTGTTCTGTGGAGTAACTGTTCTTGCTGATTTTGCTTCTAAAAGTGCAGTTCTAATTCTTTCTAATAAAGCAGTTTCAACCTGTGCTTCTTTATTACCTGTTTTAGCCGCTTTCTTTGTTTTTTCTAAACGTTTTTCAACAGTTTCTAAGTCTTTTAATTGTAATTCGATATCGATTGTTTCTTTATCGCGAATAGGATTTACATTTCCATCAACATGAACAATATTGTCGTTATCAAAACAACGTAAAACATGAATAATAGCATTACACTCTCTAATGTTTCCTAAGAATTGATTTCCTAATCCTTCTCCTTTACTTGCTCCTTTTACTAATCCTGCAATATCTACGATATCAACAGTTGCCATTTGAACTCTTTCTGGTTTTACCAATTCTTCCAAACGATTAATTCTTGGATCTGGCACATTTACTACGCCAATATTAGGTTCAATTGTACAAAAAGGAAAGTTTGCACTTTGCGCTTTAGCATTTGACAAACAATTAAATAAAGTTGATTTTCCAACATTTGGCAATCCTACAATTCCTGCTTTCATATTTTTAGTTTTCAGTTAACAGTTTTCAGTTAACAGTTTGATATCTTTTTTGAAATAAAAGTGTGCAAATATAGTTCAAAAGTTATTAAAGCACAACGATTGAAAATTGGATTATTTTTTGAATTCTAACAATATACTATTGTGCTAAACTATTTATGATATCCAATTCTGGTTTTGTAAGAATTAAACCCGAATCTTGTTCCCAATAATCTGTAAGAATGCTATTGGTTTTATTTATTAAAGATTTTCCTTTGTAAATTTCTTCATCTTTATATCTGAAAGTTTTTGGTCTAAATTCAGTTGTAATTAAATAATTTTTAATTTCAATTTTTATTTCTTTTTTTCCTGATTTAACTACAAAACCAATTTCTTCTTTAGAATTTGCTAAATAATAGCGATGACTTTCGTAACGATACGTATTTTTAAATTCAGATTTAAAAACATTTTTTTTATTGAAGTCTAACAGGCTCCTATCTTTAGAAATTCTATCAATTGGTAAAATTGAACTCACTTCCATTATCAATTCATTTTTAGAGTCGTATAAAATAGAATATTCATATAATTCACCATGAACTAAAGTCAAAGGCCTAACAATTACATAATTATAGGAATCATTATGTGCATAACTTTTAATTTGAAAACTGTACATTTTTTTAGCTTTTGCATGTAATAGTTCTTCTAAATAAACAAACATGTAATAGTTTTCCATTAAGTTATTTAAGTCATAACCTAAGATACTTTTATCAAAAGTATCAATAAAACCAACAGATCTATTTTGCTCAACAAGAATGTCTGTTTTTACTTTATCATTATCTTCAAGTATTTGAAAGTTCAATAAACCATCATTGTAATAAGTATAAATGTCATTTTTTTTGAAAAATTCTCTTGTATACACTTTTAAATTAGCCGGAACAGTAATTTTTTTTCTTGAATTATTAACTAATGATTTTAAAATATCTTGTGGGTCTTTTTTTGTAATAACTATTTCTTCTAGATTACTTGCATTACTTTCTAAATAAATAATATTTACATTTTCCTTTAACGAATTTGATGAAATTCTCAAATCTTTATAAAAAACATGAGAGATTTCAATAATTGAAGGTCTCTTTAAATTAATTTTAAAAACGCCCTCTTTA
>JBEDTP010000041.1:0-6692 GCA_040119075.1 Flavobacterium sp. | reverse complement strand
CTCAAATAAGTGAATTGGGTTGTAAAGGAACTCCATTTACAGCTACAGTTTTTGTTAATCCAACACCAAATCCTGAGTTAGAAGGAGGTTCTATATGTGTTGATTTATCAACAGGGACTTTTCAGAGCTATACATTGGATGCTGGAAACTACTCAGGTAATTTTAATTTCCAATGGTATTATAATGGTTCACCAATAGGAACAAACAGTTCAACACATCAGGCAGTATTGGCAGGAGATTATTATGTTGTAGTAACAGATAATAATTACACGACATATTGTTCAGGAACTTCAAATACAGTTACAGTAACAGAAACAAATCCAGCAACGAGTTTTACATATACAGTTACCAATGCATTTTCGGATAATGCAACGATAGTTGTAAATGTTCCAGATGGTAATGGTGTTTTGATGTATCAAATAGATGATGAGGAGTTACAAGATTCAAACATCTTTACAGGAGTAAGTGCAGGATTACACACAATTACTGTTGTAGATACACAAGGGTGTACATATTTAACACAAGAGGTATTAGTAATTGATTATCCAAAATACTTTACACCAAATGGAGATGGAATAAACGATTACTGGAACATTATTGGTTTACAGAATCAGCCAGGAGCTAAATTATACATCTTTGATAGATATGGTAAATTAATCAAACAAATTAGTACAGTTGGTCAAGGATGGGATGGTACATTTAACAGCCAACAGTTACCATCAACAGATTACTGGTTTACAATAGAGTTTGATGAAGGAGGTCAACAAAAAGTATTTAGAGCTCACTTCTCATTAATTAGATAAAGTGAAAATATTATAAACAAAAAAGCAGCACCTTGGGTGCTGCTTTTTTGTTATGTATAAAAACTAAATATTAATTTGAAAATTTATGATATGCTTTTAAAGCTTCTTTCAAAATTTCAACAGAACGAATTAAATCTTCTTTTTTCAAAACATAAGCAATACGAACTTCATCTAATCCTACATTGGGAGAAGAATAGAATCCAGCAGCAGGAGCAACCATTACTGTTTCACCATTTAGATCATAAGACTCAAGAAGCCATTGAGCAAAATCATTTGCACTAGCAATAGGTAATTTTGCAATACAATAAAAAGCACCTTTAGGTGTAGCAACCTGAACACCTTCAATTTTTTCTAATTCAGAAATTAGTATATCTCTCCTTTCTTTATATTCGGTAATTACTTCATCAAAATAGCTTTGAGGAGTTTCTAAAGCAGCTTCACTAGCAATTTGAGCATAAGTTGGGGGGCTTAATCTTGCTTGTGCAAATTTCATCGCGGCAGCCATTAAATCTTTATTTTTTGAAACTATACATCCAATTCTAGCCCCACACATACTAAATCTTTTTGAAACTGAATCAATCATAATAGCATGGTTTTCTAATCCAGCAACATTCATAACTGAATAATGGTTATAACCATCATATGTGAATTCTCTATATACTTCATCAGCAATTAAGAATAGATCATGTTTTTTTACAATTTCAGCTAACTGATTTATTTCAGCTTCAGAATATAGGTAGCCCGTTGGATTACCAGGATTACAAATTAGAATTGCTTTTGTTTTTGGTGTAATAAGTTTTTCAAAATCTTCAATAGGTGGTAAAGCAAAACCAGTTTCAATTGTAGAAATTACTGGAACAACTTTAACGCCAGATGCAACTGAAAAACCATTATAATTAGCATAAAATGGTTCAGGAATAATAACTTCATCATCAGTATCCATAGTACTTCCAAGAGCAAATAATAAAGCTTCAGAACCACCAGTGGTAATTATAATGTTTTGAGAATCAATAGGTAAATTTTGATTTTTATAATATTTAGAAAGCTTTTCTCTATAACTTTCAAATCCAGCGGAATGCGAATATTCTAAGACATCTAAGTTCGCATTTTTAACTGCATCCAAGGCTACCTGAGGAGTCTTTATATCCGGTTGACCAATGTTTAAATGATATACTTTATTCCCTTTTTTCTTTGCGATTTCTGCATATGGAACCAATTTTCTAATTGGTGATTCAGGCATTTGGATACCTTTTTGAGATATTTTTGGCATTTTTATTTGTTTTGATAAGCAAAATTGCAACTATTTTTAGAATTCTAAAAGTTAAATCATGATATTTCACAAATGATTTAATTTATTCTAATTATTTTCTTACATTTATATAAAGGATAAAAATGAAGCTTCAAATTCTAAAACTTATTTTATTATTACTTTTTTCAGTTAATTCAGCATATTCACAAGTTGAATGGAATTCGAAAAGAGATAAGATTGTTATTCCTTTTGAGTTGTCAAATAATTTAATCATTATTGATGTTGAAATTAATAATGTAAAATTATCTATGTTATTAGATACAGGTTCTGATAGAAACTTATTATTCAGTTTTCCAGAAAATGATACGATTGAATTTTTTAATACTAAAAAAATAAAAATCAATGGTTTTGGTAAAGGCGATTTAATTGAAGGGCTTGTTTCAAGTAATAATCAGTTGAAAGTGAAAGATTATGTTGATACAAATTTTGAACTGCTATTAATTACGGATGAAAATATAAGTATTATTAACAAATTGGGTATTCCAATTAATGGTATTATAGGTTATAGTTTTTTCAAAGATTATGTTGTAGAACTTAATTACCAACGTAAAAGAGTAATTCTTTATAAATCTCTTCAGTCAATCTCACAGAGAAAAATTAGAAAATATAATTCTGAAAAATTAAGTTTAATAGATAATAAACCATATATAAATTTACAAACTAATATAGGTGATGAAAATCATGAGGTTACATTGTTAATGGATTCTGGTTTAGGAGATGGACTTTGGTTGTTTGAAAGTGATTCTTTAAAATGTCATGGAAAAGCATTTAAAGATGTTTTAGGAAGAGGGCTAGGTGGAGATGTAGTTGGAAAAAAGTCAAGAGTTGAAAAACTATTGGTATCAAAATTTATTTTGCATGAAGCATTAGTTTCTTTTCCAGATGAAGTATCATATAATAAATTAAATATTATTGAAGGAAGGAATGGTTCTTTAGGAGGAGAAGTAATCAAAAGGTTTAATTGGTTTATCGATTATAAAAATGAGTTAGCTTATTTTAAACCGAATAAATACTTTAATGATTCGTTTAATTATAATATGTCTGGAATTGAAGTACAACATAGTGGAATTCAGTGGATTAAAGAAGAGATACGATCAAACAGTACTTCAACTAATATTAATGCGAATGAATTCGTTTTTGATAATTCTAATGCCAGATTTAATTACAAATATCAGTTAAAGCCAGTTTTTGAAATATACTCAGTAAGAGAAAACTCTCCTGCAATGAAAGCAGGGTTAAAAGAAGGAGATAAAATTTTAAGCATAAATGGTAAAAAGGATTACGCCTATACAATTCAAAAAATTACAGATTTATTTCAGTCAGATGAAGGTAAAAATATTACAATAGAAGTTGAAAGAGAAGGAGAAGTTTTAAAATTCAAATTTCAACTTGAAAAAATATTATAAAATAAAAAATCCCGATTTAATCGGGATTTTTTATTTTATGACTGTGGAAAACTTTTCTTTTTCTCAAGTGGACTAACCACTTCTTTTACTATAACAGTTCCTTTAATTCTTAATGGAACAACTCCATTTGGCTTATTAACTGCATTACTTTCAACAGTAATTGTTTTACTAATAGGCCCTGGATTCATGTTGTATTGAACGGTTATTTTTTCAGATTTTCCTGGTAAAATAGGTTCTTTAGGCTTACTAGGAACGGTACATCCACAACTAGATTTTACATTTGTGATAATCAAGGGAGCATCTCCCGTATTTGTAAATTCAAAAACGCGAATACCGTCATCCTCTCCTTTAACAACTTCACCATAGTTAATAGTTTCTTCTTTAAATTCTATTTTTGCGCCAGTTTGAGCATAAGAACTAAAACTAACAACCAAAACAGTAATTAATCCAAGTAAATTTTTCATCATTTTTTAAATTAATAGGTTTCTGTAAATTTAATCACTTTCTCGCAAAGAACAAATATATAAATGCTTTTTTATTTTAGCTGATATCGTTACTTTTGCAAAGAATAAAGTACAAAAACAATACCAAACTTTATTTTTTAGTATTAATAATCCGAATATAAAAATACAATAATGTCAATTCCTACGCAGTTTAACCCAAAAGAAGTAGAACAAAAATGGTATGATTACTGGATGAAAAACAATTATTTTCATTCAAAACCAGACAACAGAACTCCTTATACAATTGTAATTCCTCCACCAAATGTTACTGGAGTTTTACACATGGGACACATGTTGAACAATACTATTCAAGATGTTTTAATTCGTCGTGCACGTTTAAAAGGGTTCAATGCATGTTGGGTTCCAGGAACCGACCATGCTTCAATTGCTACTGAAGCAAAAGTTGTTGCAAAACTTAAATCGGAAGGCATTAACAAAGCCGATTTAACTCGTGAAGAGTTTTTAAAACACGCATACGATTGGACTGACAAATATGGTGGAACTATTTTAGAGCAACTTAAGCAATTAGGATGTTCATGTGATTGGGATAGAACCAAGTTTACCATGGATGAAGATATGTCAGCTTCTGTAATCAAATCTTTCGTGGATTTGTATAATAAAGGTATGATTTACCGTGGTTACCGAATGGTAAACTGGGACCCAGAAGCAAAAACGACTTTGTCTGACGAAGAAGTAATTCACGAAGAACGTCAAGGGAAATTATATTACATAAACTATAAAGTAGAAGGTTCAAACGATGTTTTAACGATTGCTACAACACGTCCGGAAACCATTTTTGGAGATACTGCAATTTGTATTAATCCAAATGATGAGCGTTTTACACATTTAAAAGGTAAAAAGGCAATTGTTCCAATTTGTAATAGAGTGATTCCTATTATTGAAGATGAATATGTTGATATCGAATTTGGAACAGGTTGTTTAAAAGTAACACCTGCTCATGATGTTAACGATAAGGAATTAGGAAGCAAGCACAATCTTGAAATTATCGATATTTTTAATGAAGATGCTTCGTTAAACAGTTTCGGTCTACATTTTGAAGGAAAAGATAGATTTGTTGCTCGTGAAGAAGTGGCTAAAGAATTAGAAACTAGTGGCGTTTTAGTGAAAACTGAAATTCACATGAATAAGGTGGGAACTTCTGAAAGAACTAAAGCAGTTATTGAACCAAGATTATCAGATCAATGGTTTTTAAAAATGGAAGAGTTGGTAAAACCAGCTATAAAAGCAGTTTTAGAAACGGAAGAAATTAAATTATATCCAAGTAAATTCAATAATACGTATCGTCATTGGTTAGAAAACATTAGAGATTGGAACATTTCACGTCAGTTATGGTGGGGACAACAAATTCCTGCTTATTTCTACGGAGATGGTAAAGAAGATTTCGTAGTTGCCGAAAATATTGAAGATGCTTTGGTTTTAGCTAAAGAAAGAACTGGAAATTCATCTTTAACAAAAACCGATTTAAAGCAAGATGCGGATGCATTAGACACTTGGTTTTCGTCTTGGTTATGGCCAATGGCTGTTTTTGGAGGAATTTTAGATCCAGAAAACGAAGAATTCAATTATTATTATCCTACAAATGATTTAGTTACGGGTCCAGATATTTTATTTTTCTGGGTGGCTCGTATGATTATTGCAGGATATGAATACACAGATAAAAAACCATTTAACAACGTATATTTAACAGGATTAGTTCGTGATAAACAACGTCGTAAGATGTCAAAATCATTAGGTAACTCTCCAGATCCATTAGAATTAATCGAAAAATTTGGTGCAGATGGAGTTAGAGTAGGATTGTTGTTGAGTGCTTCTGCAGGAAACGATATAATGTTTGATGAGGAGTTATGTAATAATGGTAAGGCTTTTGCTAATAAAATTTGGAATGCTTTCCGATTAATTAAAGGTTGGGAAGTTGCCGATATTGCACAGCCAGAAGCGTCTAAAATAGCGATTGATTGGTACGAAGCGAAATTGCAACAAACTTTAGCGGAAATCGAAGATAACTTTGAAAAATACAGGTTATCTGATGCGTTAATGAGTATTTATAAATTGGTTTGGGATGATTTCTGTTCATGGTTATTAGAAATTATTAAACCAGGTTACCAACAACCAATTGACAAAGCAACATTTGATAAGGCAATTGAATTGTTAGAAGCGAATTTAAAATTATTGCACCCATTTATGCCTTTCTTAACGGAAGAAATTTGGCAGTACATAGCAGAGAGAACACCAGAAGAAGCTTTAATTGTTTCAGATTGGCCAACAATGAAAAATACAAATACAAATTTAATTTCAGAGTTTGATTTTGCAGCAGAAGTTATTTCAGGAATTAGAACCATTCGTAAAGAGAAAAACATTTCGTTTAAAGATGTTATCGATTTAAAAGTAATTAACAACGAAAAAGTAGCTACTACTTTCGATGCAGTTATTTTAAAATTAGGAAACGTTGAGAGTTTAGAATACGTTACTCAAGCGGTTGATGGAACATTAACTTATAGAGTTAAATCTAACGAGTATTTTATTCCTATTGCTGGAAATATTGATGTAGCTGCCGAAATTGAGAAATTAGAAGCAGAATTGAAATATACACAAGGTTTCTTGCGTTCTGTTCAAGGAAAATTAAGCAATGAAAAATTTGTGACTGGCGCTC
>JBEDTP010000040.1:0-6829 GCA_040119075.1 Flavobacterium sp. | reverse complement strand
CCATTTGTATAACTCTTTCCATGTTGGTTTTTTTCCGTACATCAATATACCAACTCGGTATATTTTAGCAGCAAACCACACTACAAAGATAAACGTTCCAAACAATAAAACGATAGAAAGTATCAATTGCCATAATGGAACTCCAAAAGGAATACGCATTAGCATAACAATTGGTGATGTTAATGGAATTATTGAAAACACTGTAGCTACCATTCCATGTGGGTCATTTATAACTGTAAAGAAACCTACATAAACACCTAGCATAAGCGGCATAATTACAGGTAACATAAATTGTTGTGAATCAGTTTCAGAATCAACTGCAGCTCCAATTGCAGCATAAAATGAACTGTATAAGAAGTAACCACCGATGAAGTAAATTATAAAACAAGTTACTAATGTGCCTAATGGTAAATTCCATATTTCATTGAAATACAATTGAAATTTGGAAATTGCCTCCGTTGATTGTGCTGCTTCCATCATCTCTGGAGTTACACTTGAACTTGCCCCCATTTGGATTCCTAGGAAAGATTGCGCTACAAAAAACAGAACTGTTCCTACAATTGCCCAAATAATAAATTGTAAAATTCCTGCTAATGAAGTTCCAACTATTTTTCCCATCATCAATTGAAAAGGCCTAACCGAAGAAATAATAATTTCGATAATACGATTGGTTTTTTCTTCAATTACACTTCTCATGACCATATTACCATAAATGATAATGAACATCATAATAAGGTAGCCAAATATTCCGCCAATACCTACTTTAATTTCATTTAATCCTTTTAGACTTTCCTCTCCAGAAAATTTTGATAATTTTAAAGTTGAATCCGCTTTAGCTTTGTCAATTTTATCAGCATCAAAACCTAATGCTTTTAATCTATCAGAAGTAAGTGTAGAATCGACCACTTTTTCAACTTTAGAAATAAACTCTAAACTTGGACTATCTTCTGAAATGTATTCTACTTTATCTAATAACAATTGTAATGAATCCACTTTTGGAACAAACAACAAACCTTCGTAATTATTATTAGCCGTGTCTTTAGCTACATCAATTGGCATTAATGACAAATCGATATAATGTGTGTGCTTTGTGTTTTTAAAATTATTTTTTAATAATCCGCTTTCATCATGAATAGCTATTTCGGTAATTGAATCTTTATTCATATTTGATAAATATCCAATTAAAAATGACATTCCTACAAACAAAAGTGGTCCTAAAAAAGTCATTACAATAAAAGACTTATTACGAACTTTCGCTATGAATTCTCTCTTTATGATTAAACTTAAAACGTTCATATATTTTTTATTTTAATTGGCTAATTATTTACTAACTGATTGAATGAAAATATCGTTCACACTTGGAATTTTCTCTACAAAATGAGTTACTTGTCCGAAATTGGTTAAGATTGATAATAATTCATTTGAATTTAAATTTCCTAATTCAACTTCTAACTTAATATCGTCGTTTAACGATTTAAAGCTCGTAGGCCCAACTTTAAACTTTTGTGTCAACTGAACCATTAAACCTTCAATATTTTGTGTTAGAATTCCTATTTGAAAAGTATTGCTTCTGTATTGTCTTTTAACTTCAGACAATTTCCCTTCAATTAACTTATTAGATTGATGTATTAATGCAATATAGTCACACATTTCTTCAACACTCTCCATTCTATGCGTAGAAAAAATAACAGAAGTACCATTTTTATTTAGCTCGATGATTTCATCCTTAATTAAATTCGCATTTACAGGATCGAAACCAGAAAAAGGCTCATCAAGAATTAATAATTTAGGTTTATGCAAAACAGTTACTACAAACTGAATTTTTTGAGCCATCCCTTTTGAAAGTTCTTGTATTTTTTTGTCCCACCAACCTTCAATTTCCAGTTTCTCAAACCAATATTTCAATTGCTTTTTTGCTTCTTGATAAGAAAGTCCTTTTAGTTGAGCCAAATACAAACATTGCTCGCCTACTTTCATAGATTTATACAATCCTCTTTCTTCTGGTAAATAACCAATATATTGAACATCATCGGGCATTAATTTTTTACCATCTAAAAAGACTTCGCCAGAATCGGGCATTGTAATTTGATTGATGATGCGAATTAAAGTTGTTTTACCCGCTCCATTTGGACCTAACAAGCCATAAATACTTCCTTTAGGGACTTCTAAAGAAACATTACTTAAGGCATTATAATTACCAAATTGCTTAACTACGTTTTGAACTTTTAAAATAGAATCCATTCTAAAATTTTATATGTGATGTAAATTAGTACGAAAAGTGAGCTTTCTGTTACAAAAAAACCCACCCTATTTTGCAATAGGATGGGAAAATTGCTATGAAAAAGAAAATTCACTTTTTAATGTAAAAAAGTGAATTTCAAATGTATATAATTTTATTGAATTATGAAAACATATCTTTTACTTTCTCAAAAAAAGACTTGTCTGACTTTTCTGGATTTGGGGTAAAGTTTTCATCATTTAACATATTCTCAAAAAATTGTTTCTGCTCTTTATTTAAGGTTTTTGGAGTCCACACATTAACATGAACTAGCAAATCACCTGTTCCGTAACTGTTTATACTTGGTACACCTTTGCCTTTTAAACGTAAAATTTTTCCAGATTGAATTCCTTCATCTAGTTTAATTCTTACTTTTCCAGATACAGTTTCAATTTCTTTTGAAACTCCTAAAGCAGCTTCTGGGAAACTTACATATAAATCATAATGTAAATTTTCCCCTTCACGTTTTAAAAACTCATGTTCCAATTCTTCAATTGCAACAATCAAATCACCTGAAACACTATTTGATCCTGGTGCTTCGTTTCCTTTTCCAGAAACTTTTAACTGCATTCCATCTACAACTCCAGCAGGAATTTTAATTGAAACTGTATCTTCTTGAAGAACCATTCCTTGAGCATCAGCGCCTTGAGGTTTATGATCCATCATTTGACCAGCCCCACCGCAAGAGTGACAAGTAGTTGCTGTTTGCATTCTCCCAAGAATGGTATTAGCAACCTTCATTACCTGACCGCTTCCATTACAGGTTGGGCAAGTTCTATAGGTTACTCCTTGCGCTTGAACTTTACGCTTTACTTTTACTTTTTTCTCTACACCATTAACAATTTCTTCTAAAGTAAGTTTTACTTTTATTCGCAAATTACTTCCTTTAACACGTCTTTGACCACCGCCAAATCCACCACCGAAACCACCGCCGCCAAATGCACTTCCGAAAATATCGCCAAACTGGCTGAAGATATCGTCCATATTCATATGTCCGCCTCCATAACCGCCTCCTGCACCATCAAAAGCAGCATGCCCATATTGGTCATATTTTGTCTTTTTGTTAGGGTCACTTAACACTTCATAAGCTTCAGCCGCTAGTTTAAAGTTTTCTTCAGCAGTTGCATCCCCTGGATTTTTATCAGGGTGAAATTCAATTGCTTTTTTTCGATATGCTTTTTTTATTTCTGCAGCAGAAGCACTTTTGCTAATACCTAGTATTTCGTAAAAATCTTTTTTCATGTTCTAAATTAAATTCATTAAAAAGTAAAACGTAATTATTGACCAATAACTACTTTTGGGAAACGAATTATTTTATCGCCCAATTTATATCCCTTTTCAACAACATCTACAATTTTACCTTTTAAATCATCAGAAGGAGCAGGAATTTGAGTAATTGCTTCTGCAAAATCTGCATTAAAATCATCACCAACTTTGATTTCAACCTCTTCTAACCCTTTAGAAACTAAAGTATTTTTAAACTTTTCATGAATAAGTTCAACTCCTTTAACTATAGCTTCATCTTCAGATTTTACAATTTGTGTCATTGCTCTGTCAAAATCATCCATAACTGGCAACATTGCTTGCAAAACTTCTTGATTTGCTGTTTTAAACAAATCTAAACGCTCTTTTGCAGTTCTTTTTTTATAGTTTTCAAATTCAGCAAAAAGTCTTAAATGTTTATCTTTTTCTTTTGCTAAATCTTCTGCAAGTTGCTCTTCAACAGTTAATTCTGGCTGTTGTATTTCTTGATTTTCTGAAACATTCTCTTCGTTTACAATATCTTTTTCGATGTTTTCAGTAGTATCTTGACTCATATATTTGCGTATTTTTTTTAACATTTTATTATTTTAAAAATAATAGCAAATGTATTGCCAAATGTTTAAAAATGTCAAATTGTCATACAAGCTATTTAATTTCAAAAAAATAACTATATTTATTGAAACTTAATACTTTAAATTATTGAGTAAAAAATTTATCTAACTTTAATATTAATTTTATGAAAAAAATTTTGTTATTAGGAATTGGAGTTCTATTATTTGTAAGTTGTAAAAAAGAAGAAAAAGTTGACCCTACAACAGTAGAGACAAGTATTAGCGGAATGTTTATTACCGACAGTACTTCTATGTTGAATTGGACAGGATCTAAACAAACTGGTAAGCACAGTGGAACTATTAAAATTAAAAGCGGTGGTTTTACAGTTGCAAATGGAAAAATTAGTGATGGTAAATTTATAATTGATATGAACACTATATCAGTTGATGATTTAGAAGGTGATGACAAATTAAATTTAGAAGAGCATTTAAAAGGAATGAAACCAGATGTAACGGATCATTTTTTTAATGTTGTAAAATATCCTGAAGCAACTTTTGTAGTAACTGGCTTTATGAAGGAAGACGGCTCTGATATGCTTGAAGGAGATTTAACTATAAAAGACAAAACAAACAAAATAAAATTCCCTGTTTCACTTACTGAAGTTGATGGATATGTAATTATGACATCACCAGAATTTAAAATTGACAGGACTTTATGGGGTGTTAATTATGGGTCAAAATCAATTTTTACAGATTTAGGAGATAAATTCATTAATGATGATATTGCCCTACAAATTAATATAAAAACAAAAAAATAACAAATTCTATATTCTAAAAAAACACTCTAATTAGAGTGTTTTTTTTTATTTTTTAAATAAATCATATAGTGCTTTATCTAAAGAAGCATATTTAAACTGAAATCCTTTATTTAAAAGTTTTCGTGAACTTACATTCTGACTCGAAAATAAAATTTCGTGCATTTCTCCTAATACTAATTTCATAATAAACTTAGGAATATTGGGTAAGAATAAAGGTTTATTTAATTGTTTTGCAATTGCTTTGGTTAATTCTTTATTAGTGACAGGATAAGGAGATACAGCATTGTAGATTCCCTCTAATTTATGTGTAATTACAAAATAAAATACATTTACTAAATCATAAATATGTATCCATGATTGAAATTGTTGTCCGGTTCCAAATGATGAACCAAAACCATATTTAATAGGTTCTGACATTTTTTGAAGTGCACCACCGTTTTTTGCTAAAACAATTCCGATTCTAACTTTTACTACTTTAATAGATAATTTTTCAAATTTAGTAACTTCGTCTTCCCAATGACTAACAACTTTACCAAGGAAAGAGTTATCTACAGCTTGATCTTCCTCATGATAAATTTGATTTAAACTATCAGGGTAAATTCCTATTGCAGATGCTGAAATTATTTGAGCAACCTGATGATTTATTTTATTTAGTGTTTTATAGAGTAATCTTGAAGTTTTAACTCTACTATCAATAATTTCTTGCTTATAACTGTTAGTCCATCTTTTTGCAACATTTGCTCCTGCTAAATGAATAATAACATCTACCTCGTCAAAAGCATTTTCATTAATTTCTCCTTTTACTGGATTCCAATAATAGCCTTTATAATTAGTTTCATTTGCAATTTTTTTACGTGAAGTTGTAAGGTAATTGACTGCGATACCATTTTGCAATAGTATTTTTATCAATTCATGACCTACTAAGCCAGTTGCACCAGTGATTAAGACTTTCATTTAGAAATGGTTTTTATCAAAGTTACAAATGAAAAAAACTAAATGAAAGCTAATTAACTTATCTTAACACTTGTTGGAAAAAAACTATTTTCTAACTTTAATAGTCCATTCAAATTGCATTTCAGAAACTTGTTCTCCATTTTCATTTACTCCTATTGAAGTTAACCAAACAGTTTGTCCTTCCATAGTATCAATTGCTTTTTGAATAGTTTCCATAATTAAGTTTCCTTGGTTACAAGTAAAAGTAATTCTTCCAGTGGCTTTTTTAGTAAAGCTAGATTTATTATTAGCCACTAGCATTGAAATACTTTTACCACTTTTCTTCACTTGAAGCATAACTAATGCACCTGTTGTAAATTCTGCAGCCATAGCCTGAACAGCAAAATACATTGAATTAAATGGATTTTGATTGAACCATCTATGTTTAACTGTAGTCACACATTTCTCTTCAGTAATAGATTTCACTCTAACTCCGCTCCAAAATGCAGATGGTAATTTAAAGAATACAAATGTGTTTAATTTTGAAGGAGTAAATTTCATTTTATTTATATTTTTTGTAAAAATACAAAAAATACTATGCATACCTATCATTTTTAAATATGTTAAATTTATGTTAAATTTAGGTACTGTGTGTTACATAATACCTTTTTTTAGACATATATTTGTATAAGAAATTAATAGTTATAATATAATTATGGAAACATCAAACGAAAAAAGCACAGCTACATTAATACATTTGACAACATTATGTCAATACATAATTCCGTTTAGCAGCTTTATTTTACCATTATTAATATGGTCGAATAAAAAACATGAATCTAAATTTATAGACCATCATGGAAAACAAGCATTAAACTTTCAACTTAGTATATTTTTATATTCAATTGTATTTTTAGTAATAGCCATTCCTACTTTTATAGTATGGTTAATTAATACAATAGATTTTACAAGATTAGAAGAACAAG
>JBEDTP010000039.1:0-7023 GCA_040119075.1 Flavobacterium sp. | reverse complement strand
GCAAAAAAATTAAATCAAATTTAATTACATAATTTACGTTATCTTTACTTAAAACATAGAAATTATGGCAAAAAGTCAAGACGCAAAGAAAACGGTAAAAAAAGAACCGTTGAAAACTGCTAAAGAAAAAAAAGCAGAAAAACGAGATAAGAAAAATTCGCCTAAGCGAGATTGAATAAAAAAACACGAAATCTATTCGTGTTTTTTTATGCTTGATTAATTCAAATTTTCAATTGCCTGAATCGCGGGTAGAAAATCAATTTCTTTTACGTGTTCGAAAAAATCAATTTCGGTTTCATGTGGTAAAAAATCAGAAATAACTCTAATAATAAGATCCTGCGGTCTTTTTAAAAACATAAAAGTATAATCTTCCATATTTACAATGGTTTCTGTTTTCAAATTGGTTGTTCGAACAAACTTATCAGAAGTCAATGAGGAAAGACTTGGTAAATTCAGTTTAGCATCAACCTGAATTGGTTTACCATTTTCAAACAAATCGCCTTCAAAACCGTATAAAGAAGCAGTTGTAATTTCGATTGGTTTTCCAAACCCTAAATTTTTAGCCAATTCTTTTTCCTTCCCAACTATAGCAGCAAAACCAAGTAACACAACACAATCTGAATCGGGCAAATGCATCATGGTCTTAGCCATACTTTCACGTCCAATTCCAGAAGTAAAAACTTGGTAATTGTGTTTAGAATTTGATGTTTTTTCTATACCAATTAACACTTTTTCACGTTCAATTTCCATAGGAGTTATAATTATAATATTCATTTGGCATTATTTCTTGCAAAAGTACAATACCTAATTAAAATAATAAGAATTAATCAACAAGTTCAAAAAAATCAGATTTTGATTTGTTAATAAATAAGACTTGAATAAACCATAAATAATTGTATTTTTACATTCGAAAATTTAAAAAGTCAAATGGGTAAAATTATAGCAATTGCGAATCAAAAAGGTGGTGTAGGTAAAACTACAACGTCTGTGAATCTTGCAGCATCACTAGGTGTATTAGAAAAAAAAGTACTCTTAATTGATGCAGACCCTCAAGCAAATGCTAGTTCTGGTCTTGGTATAGATGTTGAAAGTGTAGAAATAGGAAGCTACCAAGTTTTAGAGCATAGTAACACACCAAAAGAAGCTGTTATTTCTTGCTCAGCACCAAATGTTGATGTTATTCCTGCTCATATTGATTTAGTTGCGATTGAAATTGAACTTGTCGATAAAGAGAATCGTGAATATATGCTTAAAAAAGCATTAGAGTCTATAAAAGATGATTACGATTATATTATTATAGATTGTGCACCATCATTAGGCTTGCTAACATTAAATGCGCTTACTGCAGCTGACAGTGTTGTTATTCCTATTCAGTGCGAATATTTTGCATTAGAAGGTTTAGGAAAACTTTTGAATACAATTAAAAGTGTTCAAAAAATTCACAACCCAGAATTGGATATCGAAGGATTATTATTGACCATGTATGATTCTCGTTTAAGATTATCGAATCAAGTTGTTGAGGAAGTACAAAAACACTTTAACGACATGGTTTTTGAAACCGTAATTCAAAGAAATATTAAGCTAAGCGAAGCTCCAAGTTTTGGAGAAAGTATTATTAATTATGATGCAACCAGTAAAGGCGCTTCTAATTATTTAAGTTTAGCAGAAGAAATCATCAATAAAAACAAATAATTTTTATGGCAAAAGCGGTAAAAAAACAAGCATTAGGAAGAGGATTGTCGGCTTTATTAAAAGACCCTTCAAATGATATTAAATCAGTTGAAGATAAAGGTGCTGATAAAGTTGTTGGAAGTATTATAGAGCTTGAATTAGATTCAATTGAATTAAACCCTTTTCAACCAAGAAGCAACTTCAATGAAGAAGCTTTACAAGAATTAGCCACTTCTATTAAAGAATTAGGTGTAATTCAACCTATAACAGTTAGAAAATTAGATTTTAATAAATACCAATTAATTTCTGGAGAGCGTCGTTTGCGTGCTTCAAAATTATTAGGCCTTGAAACTGTTCCTGCATATATACGTTTAGCAAACGACAACGAGTCGTTAGTAATGGCATTAGTTGAAAACATTCAACGTCATGACTTAGATCCTATTGAAGTTGCTATTTCCTACCAACGATTAATTGAAGAAATCAACCTAACTCAAGAAGAGTTAAGCGAACGTGTAGGAAAAAAACGTTCTACAATTACCAATTACTTGCGTTTATTAAAACTTGATCCAATTATTCAAACAGGGATGAGAGATGGTTTCATTTCAATGGGACACGGTAGAGCTTTAATTAACATTGACGACCAAGATGCTCAAAGTGATATTTACCACAAAGTAGTTACTGAAAATTTATCGGTTAGAGATACTGAAGCATTGGTTAAAAAATACCAAGAAAGTTTAAAGCCAAAGACAGCAAAAACTACTAGCAAAGCTTCTTTCGAATTAAAAGAAGAAGATAAAAAAACATTTGCAAATTATTTTGGAACAAAAGTAGATGTAAATGTAGCAAATAATGGAAAAGGGAAAATTACAATTCCATTCCATTCTGAAGAAGATTTCAATAGAATTTTAAAACTAATCAATAGTTAGTGAAAAAGTATATTTTATTTTTCATCCTAAGTGTTTTTTCTTTTAATTGTAATGCTCAAGACGAGCTTTCGGTAAAAGTTAAAGATACCGTACAAACTATTTCAAATCCTTTAGCACCTGCAAAAGCAGGTTTTTATTCAGCTGTTTTACCAGGGTTAGGGCAAGCTTATAATAAAAAGTATTGGAAAATTCCTATTATTTATGCTGGTTTAGGAGCTGGAGTTTACTTCTATACTTGGAACAATAAAAAGTACCACGAATTTAGAGACGAATACAAGCGAAGATTAGATGGCACATCTGATCCTAACCACCCTATTTATGGTGAATTAGACAATGATCGTTTAATTCGTGGTCAAAAATTTCATCAAAAAAACAGAGATTTATCAGCTTTAATTACAGCTGCCATTTATATTCTAAACATTGTAGATGCCAATGTAGATGCACATTTAATGCAATTTAATGTTAATAATAATCTTTCAATAAGCCCTGAATTTAATCAAAATGAGATTGATTACAGATACAATACTGGTGTAAAACTAACTTTTAACTTTTAACATTTCATTAGCTAACATAAATTGATAAAACATACTAATCCTTCATGAAAATTGCACTTTTAGGTTACGGAAAAATGGGTAAAGTTATTGAAGAAATAGCTTTAGAAAGAGGTCATACTATAGTTCTTAAAAAAACAAGTTCTGATGGTTTTGAAGGACTAGAAAATGCAGATGTTGCCATTGATTTTAGTGTTCCTACAAGCGCCGTTAATCATGTTTCAGAATGCTTAAATCGAAATGTTCCTGTTATATCTGGAACTACAGGTTGGTTAGACGATTACGACAAAATGGTTGATTTATGCAATCAAAAAAATGGAAGTTTTATTTATGGTTCAAATTTTAGTTTAGGAGTAAATATTTTCTTTGAATTAAATAAACAATTGGCTAAAATGATGCAAAACTTGAAACAATACAATGTTTCAATGGAAGAAATACATCATACTCAAAAACTAGATGCACCAAGTGGAACAGCGATTTCACTTGCTAATGATATCATAAAAAATTCAGATTATACAAATTGGTCTTTAACAAAAGACGATACAAATTTGTATATAGATGCTAAAAGAATTGAAAATGTTCCAGGAACACATAGTGTGTTTTATGATTCAAAAGTAGATCAAATAGAAATTAAGCACACCGCCCATTCAAGAGAAGGGTTTGCATTGGGCTCAGTCATTGCCGCAGAATGGATTATAGGTAAAAAAGGAGTTTACACTATGAAAGATGTTTTGGGAATATAAATTAGAGATTGAAAGATTTATAAAATAAACGAATACACAAAAAAACAATAAACATGTCAGTAACAGGTTGGTTATTATTAATAGTATTTGTTCAAGTAATTCATTTTGCTGGAACATGGAAATTATATGAAAAAGCAGGCAGAAAATCTTGGGAGGCTGCAATACCTGTATACAATGCAATCGTTTTAATGAAAATCATTAATCGACCTACTTGGTATACATTATTACTTTTCATTCCAATAATTAACTTAATCATGTTTCCAGTAATTTGGGTTGAAACATTAAGAAGTTTTGGAAAAAACAGCGTGTTAGATACTGTATTAGCAGTAATTACATTAGGCTTTTATGTTGCATATGTAAACTACACTCAAGATGTAACTTACATTAACGACAGAAGTTTAACTCCTAAAAACAAAAGTGCAGAAACGGTAAGTTCGTTACTATTTGCCATTGTTGTTGCAACGTTTGTACACACTTATTTTATACAGCCTTATACAATACCATCTTCTTCATTAGAAAAATCACTATTAATTGGAGATTTTTTATTTGTAAGTAAGTTTCACTACGGAGCAAGAACACCTATGACCACAGTTGCAGCTCCTATGGTTCACGATACTTTACCCTTGATAAATAAAACATCTTATTTATACAACGATAGTGACGAAACATCTTGGAAAAACAAATTACAACTACCATATTTTAGATTTCCTAGTTTTCAAAAAATAGAACGCAATGATATAGTTGTTTTTAACTGGCCAGCGGACACGTTATACAACATGTATAAACCGGCCGACAGAAGATATAGTAAACCTATTGACAAAAAAACAAATTACGTTAAAAGATGTACAGCAATTGCTGGAGACACTTTAAGTATAGTTGATGGAATAATATTCATAAATGGAAAAGAGTCAGTTTTACCAGAAAGAGCAAGACCTCAATATTCATACAAAGTAGCTTGGGACGGGAAAACCCCTGTTGATTTAGAGTATTTAAAAAGCGAATTCAATATAACGGATGCTTTTTGGCAAATTGCAAAAGACACTTTGTTTTTTAGTGCGTTACCATATGATAATGCTGAGCGTTTGAAAAACATTCCTGGAATCACCCTTGTTAAAAGAGTAATAAACACAGGTTCTGAAGATGGCATTTTTCCAGATTTTGGTGACGGAAAACCATCAACAACAAGAGATTGGAACAAAGACAATATGGGACCAATCTATATTCCTGAAGCAGGAAAAACAGTTACTTTAAACAAAGACAATTTACCTTTTTACAATAAAATCATTGGTGAATATGAAGGTAATGAGTTAACCGTTTCTGGTGATGAAATTAAAATTAACGGTCAAGTAGCAACGTCGTACACTTTTAAACAAGATTACTATTGGATGATGGGAGATAACCGTCATAATTCATTAGACGCTCGTTATTTTGGGTTTACTCCAGCCGATCATATTGTAGGGAAACCAATTTTCATTTGGATGAGTTGGAACTCTTCTGGTAAAGGAATTATGAATAAAATCAGATGGGAGCGTTTATTTACAACCGTAAGTGGTGAAGGACAGCCTCAATCTTACTTTAAATATTTCTTAGGATTATTAGCTTTATACTTTGTGGGAGAATATTTTTGGAAAAAGAAGAAGAAAAATGCTTAATCGTTAATTTGGTTATTTGTTGATTAAACAGTCTCTAAAATAAATGAACATCCTAATACATCCAACATACTTCCCTTCTATTAGTCATTATGTGGCTATGCAAAATGCGGAAACGATAACTTTTGAAATGGAAGACAACTTTCAGAAACAAAGTAATCGCAATAGAATGTATATTTATAGTCCAAACGGAATTCAGTTATTGAATATTCCAATAAAAAAGGCTCTAAATAATCATCAAAAATACAAAGACACAAAAATTGAAAACGATTTTGATTGGCAAAAAAACCATTGGAAATCATTAGAAGCGGCTTATCGTTCTTCGCCTTATTTTGAATATTTTGAAGATGACTTTATTCCATTATTTGAAAAAAAACATAATTTCTTACTCGATTTAAACTTTGAGTTATTTGATTTAATAAATGACTCACTAGGAATTGAATTACCTTTTGAAAAAACTACTGAATATTTTCATGAAACTTCAATAGAACATGATTTCAGGTATTTAGTAAATGGGAAAAAAGATAGTTTTAAAAACGAAGAGTACATTCAAGTTTTTAGAGAAAAAGAAGGTTTTATTCCTAATTTAAGTATTCTAGATTTATTATTCAATGAAGGTAGGCATGCAGTAGACTACTTAAAGAATCAACAAATTTAATTCTTAGTCTTTGAAGTTAGATTAAGTCTTGTATAAATTGGATAATGATCGCTTAATTGAACTGAATTATCTGTCTTGAATTCTTTTACTGCAATTCCTTCTTCTACAAAGACATAATCGATTCGAGCTGGATAATATTTGAAATTATACGAGGCGCCAAAACCTGTTCCTGCTTTTTCAAAAGCATCAGCCATATTTCCTTTAATATTTCTGTAAACGTAAGAAAAAGCACTGTTATTCATATCTCCACAAACAATTTTAGGATAATTACACTCTTCATAATGTTTTTGAATAAGTTCCGATTGCAATTGTTGCTCTTTAAAAGCGCTGCTAATTCTCTTAAAAATAAACTTAGATTTACTTTCATCTATACTTTCATGAATATCAGTACTAATTTTTATAGACTGTAAGTGCATACTGTATACCCTTATTGTATCAACATTTTTAATGACATCAGCATAAATAACATTATTACTTGAATTTGGAAAAGTAATTTCACCTGTATTCACAATTTCATATTTAGAAAAAATAGCTTGTCCGTATTTGTTCTTTCCACCTTCTAATTTAATATGCTTGTAATTAAAATTACGAACTCTAACCTTATCATTTGGCGAATATTCTTGCAAGCATAAAATATCCGGATTATAATTTTGAATCACTTCTGTAATTTGTTCAGGAACTTCCTTATTTGGTAACCATTCATACAAATTAAACAATCGTACATTAAAGCTCATTAAGGTAAAATCGGTACTTTCTACTTTAGTGTTTGTTTCTGAAAATTTATAAAATTTATTAATTAAAGTAAAACCTATTAAAAGCACAAAA
>JBEDTP010000038.1:0-7047 GCA_040119075.1 Flavobacterium sp. | reverse complement strand
AAGACAAACACAATATTGTATTGGTAGATTTATCAACAAAAGTAAATTACAATTTGCAATGGGGTTTGAAGGTGAGCGACCAAAAGATTTTGATAATGAAAACTCAATAATTTTTAATAAGAATAACTAATGAAAAAATCCATTTTACTTGTTGCTTTTTTAATAAGCACAACATTTTCAGCAATTGCACAAGACATGACTACTTTAAAAGTAGAAGCTAAAAAAGCCTACATATCATCTGCAAATATGAATTACGACGCCATTTTTGAAACTACTTACCCAAAAGTCTTTGATATAGTTCCAAAAGAACAAATGAAAGCCATGTTTGAGCAAATGATGTCCAATGATCAATTTAATATTAAATTAGTTCAAGTGGAACCTAACTTTAAATTTGGTGCAATTAAAAAAATTGGAAAACAAACATTTTGTTTAGTAGATCATGATAATGTCATGGAAATGACTTTTAACGAACCTATGGAGGATGCTGAAATGATGACTGACATTTTTAAAACGTCAATGGAAGCTGAAGATGTTACATATAATAAAGAGAAAAACACTTTTAGAATCAAATTACGTTCTACCTTAATTGCTGTCGCAGATGAATTAACAAACAACAAATGGAAGTTTTTAAACAAAGACAAAGAAAACAAATTGTTTACTATGATTTTTGACGAAAAAGTAAAAACTGAATTAGGTTTATAAATGGAAAACAACATCACCTATACCACATTTTTTAAAGCAGTTCATGAAAGTATTTCTAACGGTACTTTTGCTAAATTGACTTTAGCAAAAACGATTGGAAAACCTGAATTGCAAAATATTTACATCAAATTAATAGTAGAAGACAATGTATTAAAATGCACTTTTACGAAGAAAATATATGATGGCGAAAAACATGAAATAACAACTGTTCATGAGATTGAAAATTTAGAATCTGAATTAACGCCTTATTTCACAAATCCATTTTTTACAGGCTTATTGTTTACAACTGATGCTGACATTACACTTAAAATTAATAAGAAAAAAGCAGTCAGTATAATTGAACAAGCTCCAACTTTTAAAAATGCAGACCCTATATTATTAGAATATTTAGACAAATAAAAAAAGACCTCAAATTGAGGTCTTTTTTTATTTGTTTTCTAGTTGCCATATTACTTTTTCAATGAAAGATTGTATTGTAACCCAAAGACAAAAGTACGAGGAGCAGCAGGTGTATAAGATGGATTATTTGACAAATTACCTCTCGTAACATTATAAGCATATAGCTTGTCCGTAAGATTCATTATGTTAGAATAAAACTCAAACCCTTTCCATTTGTAACCAATTCTAAAATTAAACACATTATAACCATCATATTTCACAGTGTTAATTTGGTCTTGGAAGAAACTTGAAACAAATTGCCATTCTATAGATGTTCTAAAGCTTGGAATTGTTTTTGGATAAAAGGAAATCTCTGAATTTCCAGACCATTTTGGAGCAGAAGGCATTTCAAAACCATTTAAATCTTGAATTGGATCGCTAGGATTATCTGAAAGCTTAAAATCTATATAAGTATGTTGAGCTGTTGTTCCACCAACACGAATATTAAACTGTGAAGTAGGCTTGTAATTTATAGCAAACTCAATTCCTTTATGTCTTGTTTCTCCTGCTGATTGATATAAACTTGAATTATCGGGTTGGCGAACATATAACAATTCGTTTTCCCCATCCATATAATAAAATGTGTATTCAAAAAATATTTTTTTCTCAAAGAAGGTAAGCCATCCACCAATTTCATAATTATTAAATTTTGCAGGCTCTAAATCATAATAAAATTCAGCAGGAACACCGCTCGTACCTCCAGTTCCTGGTTTTGCTCTAAAAATAGTAGTTAATCCTGGAGGAGAAAATCCTTGAGAATAATTTCCGTAAAAACCAGCAAAATCAAATGGATTATAATTGATACCTGTTTTAAATGTAAATTGATCATATTCTTTATTTCCTTCTGAAGTATCAATATTGTTTACATAATCTAAACTCATGTTATCATAACGAGCACCACCTGTAAAGACAACATTATTAAAAGGTTTCATACTAAATTGTAAAAAACCAGCTTTATTATAAATTTTAGCTTCGTAATTTGCTAATTGAATGTCTGGACGTTCGGCTAAAATTTCGTAATAATCAACCGTTTGTCCTCCAGGGTTTAAATTGGCAATTAAATCAATTTGGTACGCATTATAATCTACAGGTGAATAATCAAAAAGACCGCCTGCTACAATAGAAGTATTTAAAAAATCAAATTTCTGATTATGTTGAGCTAAAACACCATAACTTTTAAAATTATTACTATTTATTTCTCCTCTAGCAGTATTTGATCCTTGAGTCCAACGAATTCCGTATGAAGGGTTTTGACCTAATTTATTATTTCTAGTAAATAAAGTAAGGAATGAATTACTATGGTTGTTCCAATCGTTTTCTATACTAATTTTAGCACGTAAAGCATCTGATTTTCGATACGTAAAGTCAGAAGTACTTTTGTAATTTCTATTATTAAAGTCAGCTTCATTAACACTACCACTCATATCAGAATAATAGTTTCCATAAAATAAAGTTCCTATTAAGCGTGTTCTTTCGCTAATATTATAATCTAGACGAGCATTAATATTGTCTTTATCATAATCTGAAAAATCACGCCAAGAATTTTTTTGCATACTCGATAATCCCGCAACTTGAAAACCTACTTTTCCAATTGTTGCACTTCCGGCTGCTTGCAAACGATGATAACCCCATTGGTCGGCTTGAATTCCAATTTTCATTTGCGGATCTAATGTTGGTTTTAACGAAATTAAATTTATCGCTCCACCAACTGCTTCTGGCCCATATAAAGAAGAAACTGGACCTTTTACAACTTCTATATTCTGTAAGTTAAACTGATTAATCTCTAACAAAGCATTGTGATTAAAAACACCCATCGGTCTTATTGGCAAACCATCTTCTAAATATAAGTAATACGAATTTGTTGTCATAGGTTGACGGATAGCCATTGAATGTTGCTCATTACCTAAATTAACCATTAAAACACCTGGCGCTTTGTTTATTATTTCATAAACAGATGTAGCTTTGGTTTCATCGATGGTTATTGCTGATATTTTAGAAATTGCAACCGGAACTTCTCTTTTTAAAGTTACGCCACGATTAGCAGTTACTACAACTTCTATTAATTCATTTGTTTTTATGGAATCATTTTCTATTAGATTTTGTCCAAAAGAAATTTGCCCTACAAGTAATAAGGCTAATATTATTTTTTTCATATTTAAGGAATAATTATTATCTGATTTTTCATTGAACAGCAATGAAAATTTGTTCCGTAGTGAATTACGGAAAGTAAAAAACTTTAATAATAATTAAACAATAGGAGGATGAAAAAGGCTAAAAATGTAATTATGAGAATATAAATTACAATAATTTACCTTTATTTTTTTTGAGTTTACATAAGTGAAGTTTGAAAACGAAACTTTTTCAACCGTTTGAAAAAATAAATTTTCTAAAACAATTGTTATTAATTTTTCATCTTGTGATGTAGGATTCTCATTTTCAGAAACTTTAGCAAGCTCTTTCATTAAATGACATTTTCCGTTACAACTCATTTCAGGTTTTGCTTTATTTTCACACAATTCCTTAATGATATAATCATAATTTAAAATATATTCTATAACCGGAAAAATGGGTTTTAGAATAAATAAAAATACTACGATTACAATTGCTTTTTTCACGGGGCAAAGATATTCGTTTTAATTCTTAATTTATAATATGAATTGTCTTTTTATTTTAGATTATCAGGAAATATCTTTCCAGGATTTAGAATGTTATTTGGATCAAATACTTTTTTAATTCCTTTCATTAATTGAAGTTCCATATTACTAAAGGCAATTGGCATAAAATTCTTTTGCACATAACCAATTCCATGCTCACCTGAAAGCGTTCCTTTTAAGGCAACCGTTAATTCAAAAATTTCAGTAATTCCTTTTGGCACTTCAGTTTTCCAGTTCTCATCAGTCATTTTTCCTTTAACAATATTGATATGTAAATTTCCATCGCCAGCGTGACCATAACAAACCGACTGAAAACCGTATTTATTGCCTATTTCTTTCACACCTTTTAGCAAAGTAGGCAATTCATATCTTGGCACAACCGTATCTTCTTCTTTATAAACAGAATTAGATTTTACTGCTTCGCCCACTGCCCTACGCATTTTCCAAAGTGCATTTTTTTGTTCTTCTGTATCGGCAAATAAAACCTCATCAATTTCAAAAGCTTCCACTACATTCATTATTTTTTCGGCTTCTTGAAATAAAATATCCGGATAATTTCCATCGACTTCAATCAATAAATGTGCTTGTATATTCTCTTTAATTGGTACACTTACTCCATCAATAAATTTCATGGTCCAGTCTAAAGCATCACGTTCCATAAACTCTAAAGCACTTGGAACAATTCCTGCTCTAAAAATAGCCGAAACGGCTTCACAAGCTTGCTCCGACTTGTAAAACGGAACCAACATCAAAACATTATGATTGTTTTTTGGCCAAAGCTTCAATACAATTTTTGTCACAATTCCTAGCGTTCCTTCGCTACCTACCATTAATTGCGTTAAATTATAACCTGTTGAGTTTTTAAGCGTATTGGCTCCTGTCCAAATAATTTCACCATTGGGTAAAACCACTTCTAAATTCAACACATAATCTTTGGTAACACCATATTTAACAGCTCTTGCTCCACCAGAATTTTCAGCAATATTTCCGCCAATAAAGCAACTTCCCATACTGCTTGGATCAACCGGATAAAATAATCCTTTTTCTAAAACCGCTTCTTTTAAAACTTGTGTAATTACAGCTGGCTCAGTTATCACCTGAAGATTTTGTTCGTCAATAGACAAAATTTTATTCAATCGTTCCATTGAAAGTCCAATTCCTCCATGAATAGCCAATGCTCCGCCGCTTAAACCTGTTCTTCCTCCAATAGGAACAACCGGAATAGCATTGGCATTAGCCAGCTTCATTATTTCAGAAATCTCAAATGTATTTGCTGGTTTTACTAAAACATGTGGCGGAAAATTATAATCTTCAGTTTCATCATGTCCGTAGTCTTTTCGCGTATCTTCATCTGTAAAAACAAAAGAAGAACCAACGATATCTAGCAAAGAAGAAATTATGTTTTGATCTAAATTTATCATAAATTAAAAAGTAATTAATACCCAATACCAAAAAGCTAAAGTTACAAAAGATAACGGAATTCCAATACCAACCATCATGCTGCTTAACTTTGGCTTTAAACCATAATTAGAAGCTAAAATGGTTCCTGTAATCATAGGCGCCATTCCTGCTTCTAAAATAGAAACATCTATCATTAATCCTGTTCCACCTAAAACTTTTTTATAGAAAATATAAAAGAATGCAGGAGTAATGACTAATTTGAAAAATAAACCCAATCCTAAAAAGCTAAAATGTTTACTTTTCCGCTCAATTTTAAGTTGTAACCCAACGGCAATTAAAGCAATTGGCGTAACGGTATCGCCTATTCTATGAAAAACGGTTTGTAATTGTTCTGGAAAATCGGTTTTTAAAATATTGATGATAATTGCGATTGCAAAAGCAATAAAAGGTGGAAAAAGTAAAATCTTAGTTAGAATCGATTGCGAATTTGAGGCGTCTCTTGAAAACATTGTCGCTACTAAAATTCCCAATGTTGCCATAACAACAAACGAACCGGGTTGATCGATTATAATTGCTGTTTCCAATCCCTTAGAGCCATATAGAGCCTCTACAACGGGAAACCCAACAAAAGATGTATTTCCTAACCCAGCAGTCAACACAAGGCAACCAATTAGCTTTTTAGACCAACCGAAGCGTTTTCCAATGCTGTAGAAAAATATAAAAGACAACCCAAAACCTAACCATGCAATTCCTAAAGGATATAAAAGCGCTGTAGAAATTTCAATTTTAGGAATATAATACAATGCCAAAGCAGGCAACGAAACGTAAATTACAAATTGATTTAACGAAACATGCATGTTGCTAGGAAACGCTTTTATGTATTGAAAAGCAACTCCTGTAAACAAACAAAGAAAAATTAATATAATATTATCCATACTTTTTACTGAAACACAAAGTTAAAAGCATTATTTGATTATTGGGATGAAAGTGTAATTTTTTCAAAAATTTCGTACTTTTACACAAAGACTTAAAGACTTTGGAAGAACCAAAAAATAAATCGGCTTTATCAGAAGTAAATGGCATTAACCAACCCGAAGCGGTTAGTAATACTGTTGCGAAACAAATTCAGCAATTTAGAAGAAAACAACCTTCTGCAACTGAATTGGTAGATGCTATTTTAAAAGGTGATAAAACTGCTTTAAGTCGCGCAATAACTTTAGTAGAAAGCACAAATGTTTCGCATTTAGAAAAAGCTACAGAAGTTATTCAAGGTTGTTTACCACATGCCAATAAATCAGTCCGAATAGGAATTACTGGCGTTCCTGGTGTGGGAAAAAGTACGTTTATTGAAGCTTTTGGAAAACACTTAACTTCGTTAGGAAAAAAAGTAGCGGTTTTAGCGGTTGATCCAAGTAGTTCTATTAGTCATGGAAGTATTTTAGGAGACAAAACCCGAATGGAAGAATTGGTTAAAGATGAAAATGCGTTTATTCGACCAAGTGCTTCAGGAGATAGTTTAGGTGGAGTGGCTCGTAAAACACGTGAAGCTATTATTTTATGTGAAGCTTGTGGTTTTGACACGATTGTTATTGAAACCGTTGGTGTTGGTCAAAGTGAAACTGCGGTTCATAGTATGGTGGATTTCTTTTTATTATTGAAAATTGCTGGTGCAGGCGATGAATTGCAAGGCATTAAACGCGGTATTATGGAAATGGCAGATGCTATTGTGATTAATAAAGCAGACGGCGATAATATGGCAAAAGCAAAATTAGCCAAAACGGAGTTCAATAGAGCTTTACACATGTTTCCTGCTAAAAAAAGCGGATGGATGCCAAAAGTTACGACTTGTAGT
>JBEDTP010000037.1:0-7095 GCA_040119075.1 Flavobacterium sp. | reverse complement strand
CGATAAAGGAACTTTATTTGGACTAAAAACCAACGGAAGAATTGAAAGTATTTTAATGAGTTTACCGCCACATGTGCAATGGGTGTACGACCATCAACCGGAAGAAGGAAGTGATGAAGAAAAGTTAATAAGAGTATTAGAAAAACCAATAAATTGGATTGAAGATTGATGATTAACGATTTCTAATTTTAGAAGTAAAAAAATCAACAATCAACATTCGTTAATCTAAAATCAACAATCATTATGTTCCCATTAAGAAGAAATCGCCGTTTAAGAACCAATGAAAGTATTCGTTCATTAGTTCGCGAAACAGTTATAACTCCAAGTGATTTTTTAGTTCCATTATTCGTAGTAGAAGGAAAAGGAATTAAAGAAGAAATTGCTTCTATGCCAAATTACTTTCGCTACAGCTTAGACTTATTAGAAAAAGAAGTTAAAGAATTATGGGCAATGGGCCTAAAATCGGTTTTAGTATTTGTAAAAGTCCCCGATAATTTAAAAGACAATAAAGGAACCGAAGCATTAAATCCTAACGGACTAATGCAACGTGCTGTAAAAGTGATTAAAAATGCCGTTCCGGAAATGATTGTAATGACAGATGTAGCATTAGATCCATATTCTTCTTTTGGTCACGATGGTGTTATTGAAAACGGACAAGTTGCAAACGATATTACTTCTGCAATTTTAGCCGAAATGGCTTTGTCTCATGCGAAAGCAGGTGCTGATTTTGTAGCACCAAGCGACATGATGGACGGACGTATTTTAGAAATGCGCGAAACTTTAGAAGGTGAAGGTTTAATTAATACAGGCATTATGAGTTATTCTGCTAAATATGCTTCTGCTTTTTACGGGCCTTTTCGTGATGCTCTAGATTCTGCTCCTGTAGATTTAATTGACATTCCAAAAGACAAAAAAACGTACCAAATGGATTATCATAATCGTACCGAAGCTATTAGAGAAACCGAAATGGATATTGAAGAAGGTGCGGATATTGTAATGGTAAAACCCGGTATTGCATATTTAGATATTGTTCGCGATATTAAAAACATTGTAGATGTTCCTGTTGCAGTATACCAAGTTTCAGGTGAATATTCTATGATTAAAGCTGCATCAGAAAAAGGTTGGCTAGATCATGATGCGGTTATGATGGAACAAATTACAGCTATTAAAAGAGCTGGAGCTGATGTTATTGCAAGTTATTTTGCAAAAGATATAGTAAAGCTTATAAAATAGTTTTCTTAATTAGAGACACTTCCATTTAATTCCAAACTACTACATGAAAATAATTAAACTAGTATTTTTTTTATTTATAGGAACTTTAAATATTCTAGGGCAAAAGTCAATAAAAGACTCTTTACAAATTAAACAAAATTCTAAATTTAAATATGAAGCTTTAATTATTCCTACAGTATTAATTGGATATGGTGTTGTTGGTATTGAAAGCGACGGTTTGAAGTTTTTTAATTCAGAGATTAAAGAAGAAATTAACGAACATATTGATGATAAATTTACGATAGATGACATCTCTCAATATACACCTGCTTTATCTGTATATGGCTTAAATGCAATGGGAATTAAAGGTAAAAACAACTTTAAAGATAGAACCATTATACTAGGTACTGCATATCTAATTATGGGTGGAACTGTAAACGGGCTAAAAAACATATCTGGAGTTCAAAGACCAGATGGCACAAGTAGAAACTCTTTCCCTTCTGGGCATACAGCTACTGCTTTTATGGGTGCTGAATTTTTATTTCAGGAGTACAAGGATGTATCTATTTGGTATGGAATTTCAGGTTATTTAGTCGCAACCGGAACAGGCTTTTTTAGAATGTATAATGACAGGCATTGGTTAACCGATGTCGCTACAGGAGCAGGAATTGGAATTTTAAGCACTAAGATTGCATATTGGATTCATCCATTCATAAAGAGAAATTTATTCAAGAATAATGAAAATACAATCGGTACTGTGCTGCCATTTTATAATGGAAAAGAATATGGAATTGGAATTGCATTACAATTTTAAAAAAACATAACTTGTTTCCCTTGCATTTATTAAGTAATTTAGAATTTCAAAAAAACTATTAATGACATTATTAATCATATACGCTATAACTTCAATTTTCTTTTCATTTTTGTGTTCTATATTGGAGGCAGTTCTTTTAAGTGTTACACACACATTTATAACTGTTAAAAAGAAAGAAAACAAAGGTTTCGCAACAAAGCTAGAAACATTAAAAAGCGATATAGACAAACCGTTAATAACAATCTTAACACTTAATACAATTGCACATACAGTTGGTGCAATTTTGGTTGGGGTTCAAGCAGAAAAAACTTTTGGAAATGGAAATAATTCCGTGGCAATAGTTTCTTCAGTTATGACTTTTTTAATTTTAATATTATCAGAAATAATTCCAAAAACTATTGGTGCTAAATTTTGGAAAGAATTAGCTGGATTTACAACAACAACACTAAATATTTTAATATTTCCACTAAAAATAACTGGAATTTTATGGTTATTGCAATTGACTACAAAACTAATAGGAGGTTCTGGTCATGTATCCATTTTAAGTAGAGATGACTTTTCTGCAATGGCTGATTTAGCTGAAAAAGAAGGAGTTTTTAAAGCTTCTGAATCTAAAGTGTTAAAAAATCTATTAACACTTGATTCGGTTTTTGCTAAAGATATTATGTCACCAAGAACTGTTGTAAAAACAGCAAATTGTATAACTAGAGTTGAAGATTTTTACAATGAGAATAAGAATTTGCGTTTTTCAAGAATCCCTATTTATCAAAAAACATCAGATAATATTATTGGTTTAGTTTTAAAAACAGATATTTTAGATGCAATGATAAATAATAATGGAGATGCAATTTTAGAATCTATAAAAAGACCTATTGTTTTAACTAAAAGAAACCAGCCTATTCCGCAATTATTTGAAGAGTTAATTCAAAGCAAAAACCACATGGCGGCCGTTTTAGATGAATATGGTTCGTTTAGTGGATTAATTACTCAAGAAGACATTATCGAAACGCTATTAGGCCTTGAAATCATGGACGAAAGTGATTCTGTAGAAGACTTACAACAACTTGCAAAAAAGAACTTAGAGAAGAGAATTGAAAAATTAAAAAATAATGAATAACTAATTAAATTATTTTTACATTTGTGTAATATATACGCCAAATTATTTATTACACGCCATGTTACAAAACGATTTATACCATACGCTTGCGTTGATGCAAGTAGAGGGAGTTGGTGATGTTGTAGCCAAAAAACTCATCAATCATTGCGGTTCAGCCGAAGCCGTTTTTCAATCAAAAAACACAACTTTAGCCAAAATTGAAGGAATAGGTAAGTACTTGCTTAAAAACCTTCAAGACAAATCGGTATTTAAAAAGGCCGAAAGCGAGCTTCAATTTCTTGAAAAAGAAAACATTCAAACACTTTACTATCAAGAAGAAAATTATCCAAATCGGTTACAAAACTGTTTTGATAGTCCGGTTTTATTATTTCAATCTGGAAACATTGATTTATCTAACAGAAAAATAATTAGTATTGTTGGAACCCGACAAATAACGAGTTACGGTTCTGCAATTACACAAAAACTCATTGAAGATATAGCGCCTTTAAATCCAATTATTGTGAGCGGATTTGCTTATGGTGTAGATATTTTTGCGCATCAAGTTGCAATGGATTGTGGATTACAAACCATTGGTGTTTTAGCGCATGGTTTAAACCAAATTTATCCAAAAAACCATAAAAAATATATTTCTAAAATGGAAGAAAACGGTGGCTTTTTAACCGAGTTTTGGAGTACTTCACAACCAGATAGAGAAAATTTTGTAAAACGAAACCGTATTGTTGCAGGAATGACTGAAGCAACAGTTGTTATTGAAAGTGCTGAAAAAGGAGGCTCATTAATAACTGCACAAATTGCAAATGACTATAATCGGGATGTATTTGCAGTTCCGGGAAGAACTACCGATAAATTCAGTCAAGGTTGTAATAACTTAATTAAAACCCAACGCGCACATTTATTACATTCTGCAGCGGACTTGGTTTATATTTTAAATTGGGAAGTAAAAAAGAAAGAAAAAGCAATCCAAAAACAATTGTTTGTTTCGCTAAACGAAGAAGAGCAAAACATTTACGATTATTTATTAAAAACAGGCAAAGACGATTTAGATTCTATTGCTATTGCATGCGATTTCCCCACTTATAAATTATCATCTCTTTTACTTAACATGGAATTGAAAGGAGTGATTAAACCGTTACCCGGAAAACTGTTTGAAGCGGTATAATTTTTGATTACATTTAAAATATGAAAAAATTTATTCTAATTTTTATAATTTCCGTGTTAAGTAGTTCATGCGCTCCTAAAGAGAAAACCTATGAAGAACTTGAAGCAGAAGTGTTATGTGATGTGTTGCCTCAATTGGCACATGAATTTATGATGACAAAGTTACCGCCACCGCCACCGCCAGAAAAAGATTATGGGAAATATAATTATAAACCTCTTTCCACGGAAGATTTTATAAAATTTATAGAAATTCAAAAAGACTCAATTAAAATACTTGCTAATGAAAAACATAAAATTAATGTTGGTATAAACTTACATATGTTTTCAATAAAAAGTAAAGATTTTGCACTAAGAAAAAAATTCAAAATTGATAGCTTAATTGAAAGAAGGTATAAAAATAATGAATTAGTAAAATCTACTTTAAAATTCAAATACTTCGAACCTGATTCTTTAAGATTAAAAGGAGAGTTTATTAATGATAAGGATATTGCCTCTTTAATTTCAACTTCTAGAGTATTATTCAATACAGAAATGAAAGAAGCTTATTTCGAACTTTATCCTTTTGGATGCCTACCTACAAACTTTAAAATAATTTCAGAAAAGAAAAACAACAAATGGATTGTAAAACAAATAATTAAGGAATAAAAAAAGTCCTGCAAATTGCAGGACTTTTTGGTAAAATATTTAATCTTCAATTTTATCTTTCATTACAAAAGATTCCATGAATTTTGTAGTGTAATTTCCAGCCACATAATCTGGTTCGTCCATTAATTGCCTGTGGAACGGAATCGTTGTTTTAATTCCTTCAATTACAAATTCATCTAAAGCACGTTTCATTTTGCTTATAGCTTCTTCTCTAGATTGTGCCGTTGTAATTAACTTAGCAATCATAGAATCGTAATTTGGAGGAATTGTATAACCTGAATACACATGCGTGTCTAAACGAACTCCATGTCCACCTGGAGTATGTAATGTAGTAATTTTTCCTGGAGAAGGTCTAAAATCATTATATGGATCTTCTGCATTAATACGACATTCGATAGAATGTAACATTGGGAAATAGTTTTTACCTGAAATTGGAATTCCAGCAGCTACCATAATTTGCTCACGAATTAAATCGTAATCGATTACTTGTTCTGTAATAGGATGTTCAACTTGAATTCGCGTATTCATTTCCATAAAATAGAAATTTCTATGCTTATCAACTAGAAATTCAACAGTTCCAGCGCCTTCATATTTAATGAATTCTGCAGCTTTTACTGCTGCATTACCCATTGCTTCTCTTAATTCATCTGTCATGAATGGAGAAGGCGTTTCCTCTGTTAATTTTTGGTGACGTCTTTGAACAGAACAATCTCTTTCAGAAAGATGACATGCTTTACCAAATGAATCCCCTACAACTTGAATTTCAATATGACGAGGTTCTTCAATTAATTTTTCCATATACATTCCGTCATTACCAAAAGCAGCAGCAGACTCTTGACGAGCACCTTCCCAAGCTTTTAATAAATCTTCTTCTTTCCAAACAGCACGCATTCCTTTTCCGCCACCACCAGCAGTAGCTTTAAGCATTACTGGATAGCCCATTTCTTTAGCAAGTTCTTGGGTTTGTTCGAAAGATTCCAACAATCCATCAGAACCTGGTACACAAGGCACTCCAGCAGCTTTCATAGTAGCTTTTGCTGAAGCCTTATCTCCCATTTTATCAATCATTTCTGGAGAAGCTCCAATAAACTTGATTCCGTGTTCTTGACAAATTTTAGAAAATTTAGCATTTTCTGATAAGAATCCATATCCTGGATGAATTGCATCTGCATTTGTAATTTCTGCTGCAGCAATAATATTTGCCATTTTTAAATACGACAAATTACTCGCAGCTGGACCAATACAAACCGCTTCATCTGCAAAACGAACATGTAAACTTTCAGCATCTGCAGTAGAGTAAACGGCTACAGTTTTAATACCCATTTCTCTACAGGTTCTAATTACACGTAGTGCAATTTCACCTCTATTTGCAATTAATATTTTTTTAAACATCTTATTTTAATTAGATAATTAGACAATTGGATTAATTGGATTTTTAGATGAGTTAGAATTTTTTTCTAAAATCTAAAAATCTAAAAATCTAAATTTAAGATGGATCTACTAAGAATAAAGGTTGATCAAATTCAACAGGTGAAGAATCGTCAACTAATATTTTAACGATTTTACCTGAAACTTCAGATTCAATTTCGTTAAATAATTTCATAGCCTCAATAACACACAAAACATCTCCTTTTGCAATTGTTGAACCTACTTCAACAAAAACTGGTTTATCTGGTGATGGTTTTCTATATAAAGTACCAATGATTGGCGACTTAACAGTAATGTATTTTGAATCTTCATCAGCTGGTGCTGCGGCAACAGGTGCTGCAGGAGCTGTTGGAGCAACTGGTTGAGGAGCTGCTGCTTGTGGTAATGCTGCTGAAACAGGAACTTGTTGTATATAAGTTGTTTCACCTCCTTCTGGAGTAGTTTTAATAGTGATTTTAAAATCATCCATTTCTAATTTAACTTCGGTAGCTCCAGATTTTGAAACAAATTTGATTAAATTTTGAATTTCTCTAATATCCATAATGTTACTATTTGGTTTAGTTTGTTTGTTATTGTTTAGTATATGCCCATTTTAAATAAATAGCTCCCCATGTGAAACCACCACCAAATGCGGCAAATATTATATTATCTCCTTTTTTCAATTGATTTTCAAAGTCAGAAAGTAATAATGGTAATGTTGCAGAAGTTGTATTACCATATT
>JBEDTP010000036.1:0-7101 GCA_040119075.1 Flavobacterium sp. | reverse complement strand
AACCCTGCAACTTGCAGGGTTTTTTTATAAAAATAATTTATAATTATTTTACTTCTTCAAACTCAACATCTTGTGTTTGATCACCAGCTGCATCACCTTGTGGTTGTGCATCTTGAGCTTGTCCTTGCTCACCTTGAGCATACATAGCTTCAGTTGCAGTTTTCCAAGCAGCGTTAATATTTGCTAAAGCAGTATCAATAGCTGGTAAATCTTGAGATTCATGAGCCATTTTTAACTCAGTTAAAGCATATTCGATAGCTGTTTTGTGTTCGTCAGATAATTTCTCACCTAATTCTTTCAATTGACTTTCAGTTTGAAAAATCATTGCATCAGCTTCGTTTAATTTCTCAACTCTTTCTTTTGCAGCTTTATCAGCATCAGCATTAGCTTCAGCATCTTTTTTCATTCTTTCAATTTCTTCAGCTGTTAAACCAGAAGAAGCTTCGATACGAATATCGTGAGATTTACCAGTTCCTTTATCAGTAGCAGAAACTTTAATGATTCCGTTTGCATCAATATCGAAAGTTACTTCAATTTGAGGAACTCCTCTTGGTGCTGGTGGAATACCGTCTAAGTTAAAACGACCAATTGTTTTATTATCTGCAGCCATTGCTCTAGCTCCTTGTAAAACGTGTAATTCAACAGTTGGTTGATTATCCGCAGCAGTAGAGAATATTTGTGATTTTTTTGTTGGAATAGTTGTGTTAGACTCAATTAATGTAGTCATAACTCCACCCATAGTTTCAATACCTAAAGATAAAGGTGTAACGTCTAATAACAATACATCTTTTACATCTCCAGATAAAACTCCACCTTGAATAGCTGCACCAATTGCAACAACCTCATCAGGATTAACTCCTTTAGATGCTTTCTTACCGAAGAATTTTTCAACTTGTTCTTGGATAACTGGGATACGTGTAGAACCACCAACTAAAATAACCTCATCAATATCAGATGTAGACAAACCTGCATCTTTTAAAGCTTTAGCAACTGGTTCCATAGAACGTTTTACTAAAGTAGCAGCTAATTGTTCAAATTTAGCTCTAGTTAATGTTTGTACTAAGTGTTTTGGTCCTGTTGCAGTAGCCGTAACATATGGTAAGTTAATTTCTGTTTGAGCAGAAGAAGATAATTCAATCTTCGCTTTTTCAGCAGCCTCTTTTAAACGTTGTAAAGCCATTGGGTCTTGACGTAAATCAATTCCTTCAGCAGTGTTAAACTCAGTTGCTAACCAGTCAATAATAACTTGGTCAAAATCATCTCCACCTAAGTGAGTATCTCCATTTGTAGATAATACTTCAAAAACTCCATCTCCTAATTCAAGAATAGAAATATCAAATGTACCACCACCTAAATCATATACAGCAATTTTTTGATCTGTTCCTTGTTTGTCTAATCCATAAGCTAATGCCGCAGCAGTTGGCTCATTGATAATACGCATAACTTCTAAACCTGCAATTTGACCTGCTTCTTTAGTAGCCTGACGTTGTGCATCATTAAAATATGCTGGAACAGTAATAACCGCTTGAGTTACTGTAGTTCCTAAATAATCTTCAGCTGTTTTCTTCATTTTTTGAAGCGTCATAGCTGACAATTCTTGTGGTGTATATAATCTTCCGTCAATATCAACACGTGGTGTGTCGTTATCACCTTTAACTACTTTGTAAGCAACAGTAGAAGCTTCTTTAGCAGATTCTGAATATTTGTTTCCCATAAAACGCTTAACAGAAGCAATCGTTTTTGTAGGATTGGTAACCGCTTGTCTTTTTGCAGGATCACCAACTTTGATTTCTCCTCCTTCAACAAATGCAATTACTGACGGTGTAGTTCTTTTACCTTCCGCATTTGCAATTACAACAGGCTCTCCACCTTCCATAACTGAAACACAAGAATTGGTTGTACCTAAATCGATTCCAATAATTTTACTCATAACTTTAATCTTAATTTATTTGTGTGTTTTAATTTCATTTAAAAACTTGATATTCATAAGTCAAGTATTATGCCAAGCGCAGATAGTCTTAAAAATTGTCAGTTTTGAATAAAAAAATATGACAAGATGACATTTTTAAGGTTATTAGGTAATTGGTTTTGGGTATTTTGTAAAAGTAATTACTATTAGACTTTTATACTTTGCCACTTTCAGACTAAAAGCTATCTTTGTAAGTATAAACAATAGTTATGGAATGTATTTCGGTTTTTGATATGCTTAAAATTGGTGTTGGCCCATCTAGTTCTCACACATTAGGACCTTGGCGTGGTGCCGAACGTTTTTTAGGCGAATTACGTAATGAAAACTTAATTGACTCTATCAATAGAGTGAAAGTAGATTTATATGGTTCATTATCATTAACTGGAAAAGGGCATGCAACTGATTTAGCAGTAATGTTAGGTTTAAGCGGTGCTGACCCAGAATACATTCCCGTAGAGAGTATTGATATTATCATAACTGCCATAAAAAACAAAAAAGAACTTTTTTTAGGTAACGAAATCATTATTCCTTTTGACTTTGAAAAAGATATTGTTTTCAATAGAGAATTTTTACCTTTTCATTCTAATGGATTAAAGTTTACTGCTTATACCGATTCTAGAGAAATTGAAGTTGTTTATTATTCAATAGGTGGTGGGTTTGTCGTAAAAGAAGAATTAATTAATTCAGCAAAGAATGAAGAAATTAAATGTTCGTTCCCATTCCCTACTGAAAATGGTGCCGACTTACTAAAGTATTGTAATTCGGAAAACAAAAAAGTTTGGGAAATTGTTTATGAAAATGAAAAATCAATGCGCAGTGAAGAAGAAATTCACAATGAATTGATGCGCATTTGGGATACCATGCTAGAATGTATGTATATAGGCTGTCATACTGAAGGAACTTTACCTGGAGGATTAAATGTGCGCCGTAGAGCTTATGACATGCATAAAAATTTAATTGGTGTTTTACCCTATGAAGATCCATATTCTTGGATGCAAATTATTCGTCAAACCGAAGTTAAATTCAGACAAATATTAAAATGGGTAAGTTGCTTTGCTTTATCAGTAAATGAAGTAAATGCTTCATTAGGAAGAGTTGTAACTGCTCCTACAAATGGAAGTGCCGGAGTTATTCCTGCCGTTTTAATGTATTATTTAGTTATTGAAAACCACGAAGCTGGTGAGCAAGAAATAAAACAGTTTTTAATGACAGCTGGAGAAATAGGAAGTATCTTTAAAAAAGGAGCAACAATTAGTGCCGCTATGGGCGGGTGCCAAGCTGAAATTGGTGTGTCTAGTGCTATGGCAGCAGCAGCATTATGTGAAGCTATGGGTGGAACACCAGAACAAGTAACAGTTGCTGCAGAAATTGCTATGGAGCATCATTTAGGAATGACTTGTGACCCAATAGGTGGATTAGTACAAGTTCCATGTATTGAACGTAATACTATGGGAGCAATTAAAGCAATAAATGCTGCTGAACTTGCTTTAGAAACCGATGCAAAAAATGTAAAAGTTCCTTTAGACAAAGTAGTTAATACGATGTGGGAAACGGCTAAAGACATGAATACAAAATACAAAGAAACTTCTGAAGGTGGCTTAGCTATTGGTGTTAACTTGGCAGATTGTTAGTCTATTAAATTTTTCATATTTATTTCTTCTAAAAGAATCGAGCTTGAATTATAATTTTCATCATATTCTGATGCAAATAATAATAGTTCATTCTCAAAATAAAATTTAATGTTTTTTGAGTTTTTTCTAAGTTTTTGCTTTTTAAATTCAATTTGAAAATTGACAAATATTATTTTTTCATTATTATAATAATAAACCAATTTTCTATACACATTATTAAAATTTTCAGAATAGGTAATTCTAATAGGAATGTTAAAATTATTATTGAGGACATAAACTTCCCAACCTCCATTTTTCACAAACAACTTTTTGGCTATTATTTCACCTTCAACAATACTTTCTTTTAAAGTAATTTTACTTTTTTCAATGTAGTTAACAATTGAATCAATTTCACTTTTTTTAGTATCAATATTTTTTTGACCATAAAATGAAAAAGATAAAAACATAAAATATAAAATAATTATTTTCATATCTAAAGTAACTTTTTTAAATCTACTTCCTCCTCGTATCAATAATATGAATAATTTGCCAAGTATCTTTTTCTTTAAATAACGTAAAAGAGTTTACACCGCTATGGCTTAGTTTTCCGTTAACATAAAACTCATAAGGCGTCCAAACGTGTGCTAAAGGTCCGTCTATTTGAATTTTATAATCCAATAACTTTTCAAACAACACCACATTTTCTGGAATAGAAACAATAGACTTCATAAATTTATTAAAATCATCAGAAATTAGCATGTTGTTTTGCTCTTTATCTTTTCCAATAGTCTGCATACTTATACTAGGATGACATACTTTCAAAAATTGCAAAGTATCTCTTTTATGTAATCCCACAAAAAAATCATCAATAGTTTGTTTTACTTCTACTTCTTGCGAGAAAACAGAGGTGAAACTTATCATTAAAAATAAAATCAAAAACTTTTTCATAATGTATATTTTTTTTTCGAAATGTCATTCATTTATGATGAACCTCATTTTAGTATTATGAGATTCCTCCTATTGTCGGAATGACAATTAGTGACTAATTTTAATGTATAAGTAGTTCTATTACTAAATAAGTTACAATTCCTGCAATATATCCTGCAATGGCTAAAGGCGTTATTGTTTTTAAATACCACATAAAAGTCATTTTTTCTTTTTCCATAACAGCAATTCCAGATGCCGAACCAATAATTAACATACTTCCTCCTGTTCCAGCACATAAAGCAATCATTTCCCATAACTCATTATCCATAGGAAAATCTTGTAAACTAAACATTCCTTGCGTTGCAGCAACCAAGCTTCCATTATCGACTAAAGCAGATAAAAAGCCTATGGCAACAATCATTGTATTTCTATTGGGTAATGTTTCTTCTAAAAACGCAGCCAATTGCGTTAAAATATGAACCTCTTGCAAAGCAAAAACCATTAGTAAAATTCCCATGAAGTATAAAATTGAACTAACATCTACTTTTGACAAAGCTGTTGCAATTGAAAAACTGTCTTTTTCTTCTTGGGTTTTATTTCTGTGGTAAATTATAGACACTAAAGAAACCATACTTAAAGAAACCAAAATTCCAATAAATGGTGGTAATCCGGTTATTGACTTAATAATTGGAACCATTATTAAACCAATTACTCCTGCCACAAATACACTTATACTTCCTCGCATTTTCTCTTCTTTTTTAGCATCGGCCATAGAAATTTGCGCACGTAAAACCGCAAACCCTTTCATTTTAAAACTTGCCAAAACCAACGGAACTAAAATACACATCACAGAAGGTAAGAATAACTTAGTTGCAATTCCCACTGCACTCACCTGCCCTCCTATCCAAAGTAATGTTGTAGTAACATCTCCAATTGGACTAAAAGCCCCTCCTGCGTTTGAAGCAATAACCACTACTCCGGCTAAAATCATTCTAATTTTCCCTTTTGGTAAAATTTTACGCAATAAGGTAACCATAATTATTGCAGTTGCTAAATTATCTAAGAATGCAGATAACACAAAAGTAATACTACCAATAATCCATAATAACTTTAAAACTGACTTAGTTCTTATTCGATGTGTAATGACTGAGAATCCTTTATGTAAATCAATTAATTCTACAATAGTCATTGCTCCAAGTAGGAAAATTAGAAGTCCGGCTATTTCACCAAAATAAAGAGTAAGTTTTTCAGAAATATCATTTGATCCTTGCCTACTAAATAAAGCTATAACAATCCAGCACAAAGAACCGGTTAATATGGCAGAAATTGTTTTATTAATTCTAATTGGAGATTCTAAAACAACAATTAAATAGCCTAATATGGCAATGGTAAGTAGTATGGTAATCATTAGGTTAAAGTTTACTCAAATGTATAGAATAAATCATTTCAAAATAAAAAATAGGAAAGAAAATATCATTTTATACCTTTGTATATCAAATACAAGAAAAACATGTCTGTAGCAAAAAAAGATTACAAAAGAATTACTACTAAAACATTAGTAGAAATGAAGGAAAACGGAGAGAAAATCTCTATGTTAACCGCTTATGATTATACAATGGCTAAAATTGTAGATTCAGCAGGAATTGATGTAATTTTAGTAGGTGATTCTGCAAGTAATGTAATGGCAGGTCACGAAACAACTTTGCCTATAACACTTGATCAAATGATTTATCACGCTTCATCTGTTGTAAGAGCTGCTGAACGTGCTTTAATAGTTGTTGATTTACCTTTTGGTAGTTATCAATCTGACCCAAAAGAAGCTTTACGTTCTTCTATTCGAATTATGAAAGAAAGTGGTGGACATGCAGTAAAACTAGAAGGTGGAAGTGAAATTAAAGATTCAATTAAACGAATATTAAATGCTGGAATTCCAGTTATGGGGCATTTAGGACTTACTCCACAATCTATTTATAAATTTGGAACCTATACAGTAAGAGCAAAAGAAGAAGAAGAAGCAAATAAATTAATCGAAGATGCTAAAATGCTAGAAAGAGTTGGTTGTTTTGCTTTAGTATTAGAAAAAATACCTGCGCATTTAGCTAAAAAAGTTGCCGATAGTATTTCTATTCCAGTAATTGGAATTGGTGCAGGAAATGGTGTTGACGGTCAAGTTCTTGTTTTACATGATATGATAGGAATGACTCACGAATTTAGCCCTAGATTCTTAAGAAGATATATGAATTTATTTGACGATATGTCTGCTGCAATTGGTCAGTATGTTTCAGATGTTAAGTCGGTAGATTTTCCGAATGAAAATGAACAATATTAATTTGGACATTTTAGACTCTAAAAATCTATAATGAAGATTCTTTCTACAAAAGACAACTTACAAGTTTTACATGAAGATAATCACATTATTGTGGTTAATAAGCGTGTAGGCGATATTGTGCAAGGTGATAAAACGGGTGACAAACCTTTATCAGAAGTTGTTAAAGAATATATTAAAGATAAATACAATAAACCTGGTGAAGTTTTTCTAGGTGTTATACATCGTTTAGACCGGCCAACAACTGGTATTGTTGCATTTGCCAAAAC
>JBEDTP010000035.1:0-7110 GCA_040119075.1 Flavobacterium sp. | reverse complement strand
ATTGAAACGTTTGTATTTATGTACGGTTTTAATTCAGAATCCTAACTTTTTAATTCTCGATGAACCAACGAATGATTTAGATATTGTTACTTTAAATGTTCTAGAAAGTTTCTTATTAGATTTCCCTGGAAATTTATTAGTTGTTTCTCACGATAGATACTTCATGGATAAAATTGTAGATCATTTATTTGTATTCCGTGGCGCAGGTGAAGTAGAAGATTTTCCAGGAAATTATTCCGACTTTAGAGCGTATGAAGATTCGGCAGATGTGCAACAAAAAGAAGACAATAAAGCCGATAAAAAAGATTGGAAACAGCAAAATGTTACGACTGGATTAACTTTTAACGAACAAAAAGAATACCAAAAGATCGAAAGAGAAATTAAAGATTTAGAGTTGGACAAAGCAAAAATTGAGCAATTATTTTCAGATGGAAAAGTAGCAGACGACGCAATTGAAAAGAAAGCAAACGAATTACAAAATATCATAAAAAAAATAGAAGCGAAAGAAGAACGTTGGTTTGAACTTTCGGCTAAAATTGAATAAAACAAACACAAATTTCACGAATTAACTCCAATTAGTTCGTGGAATTAGTGAAATTCGTGTTCTATGAATCATTTAATTAAATCCTATATAAAATTCCTTTTCAACTCCAAAAACGAACATGGAGTACATTCGCCATTTGTATATGATTTAGTTACCAAATGTTTCCATGATAAAACCAATTATCCTGAATACGAAGTTTTAAAAAACTATAGAAAATCTCTTTTAGAGAGCAAAAACACAATTGAAGTAACTGATTTTGGAGCTGGTTCTCGTGTTTTCAATTCAAATACTCGAGAGGTTTCAAAAATTGCAAAAACAGCTGGTATTACATCAAAAAACGCTGAATTTTTATTTAGAATTGTCCGCTATTTTCAACCTGAACAAATTTTGGAAATTGGAACATCACTTGGCTTAGCAACTTCTGCATTATCAATTGGAAATCCAAAAGCAAAAATAACTACTTTAGAAGGTTGTCCAAATACAATGAATGAAGCGCAAGCGCAACTTCAAAAATTCAATTTTAAAAATGTTGATTGTATTAATACTGAGTTTTCAAGCTATTTGAAATCTTTCGACTTTCAACTTTCGACTTTCGACTTAATTTACTTTGACGGCAATCATTCTAAAAAAGCAACTTTAGAGTATTTTGAACTTTTACTTTCTACAGCAACAAATGATTCTGTTTGGATATTTGATGACATTCACTGGTCTGCTGACATGGAAGAAGCTTGGGAGGTCATTAAAAATCATCAACAAGTAACTGTTACCATAGATACTTTTCAATGGGGAATTGTTTTCTTTAGAAAAGAACAAAAAAAGGAACACTTCATCATCAATCCAAACAAAACCTTAAGTTCTTTTATTTTTGAAAAAATAAGAATCTAATTGTAACAAAACGATCTCTTTTTCTACTTATGTTTAGTTAAGAATTCAAATTTTCAGGATTCTAAATTCTAAATTTTAAATAGAAATGGCACAACCAATAATCGAAATTAAAAACATCACTAGAGATTTTCCACTTGGAAGCGAAATTGTACATGTTTTAAAAGGAATAGATTTAACGATAAATAAAGGAGAATATGTAGCTTTAATGGGACCATCAGGTTCGGGAAAATCTACACTTATGAACTTATTAGGTTGTTTAGATACGCCAACTGGAGGAACTTACGTATTAAACGGAAAGCGTGTAAGTGAAATGCAAGATGAAGAGTTAGCCGAAATTAGAAATAAAGAAATTGGATTCGTTTTCCAAACATTTAATTTAATGCCAAGAACTACAGCTTTAGATAATGTTGCACTTCCAATGGTTTATGCAGGATTTTCTAAAAGCGAAAGAACAGAAAGGGCAACTGAAGTACTTACTCAGGTTGGACTAGCAGACAGAATGGATCATAAACCCAACCAACTTTCGGGTGGACAAAGACAAAGAGTTGCAGTTGGAAGAGCATTAGTAAACAAACCATCGATTATCCTTGCCGATGAACCTACTGGAAACTTAGACAGTAAAACTTCGTTAGAAATCATGACTCTTTTTGATGATATTCATGCTAATGGAAATACTGTTATTCTAGTTACGCATGAAGAAGATGTTGCTCAACACGCCCACAGAATCATCAGACTTAGAGATGGTATAGTGGAAAGTGATGTGAAGAAATAGGTGATTGGTAAAATTACATATTAGCAACAAATCCCAAATTATTATTGCTAAAACATTATATAATTAAAGTTGAATTTTTAAATTACCTTTTTAAATTGCCATCGTATCATTATCTTTGATAAAATATTAAAAGAATATGTTTTACTTAGTTGGAATATTGCTTTTTCTATACATAGTTTTACGTATAGTGTACAAAAAAGGTTCAACAAACTTAAACCATAGAAAGCCTTTTAATATTAAACGCTACAAAAAAAATAATCACTAATCACTGGCTACTTATTATGAAAGTATATACAAAAACAGGCGATAAAGGAACAACTGCGCTTTTTGGGGGCACACGTGTACCTAAACACCATATTCGAATTGAAAGCTATGGAACTGTAGATGAATTAAATTCTCACATTGGATTAATTCGCGATCAAGACATCAATACATTATATAAAAACGTTTTGATTGAAGTTCAAGATCGCCTTTTTACGGTTGGAGCAATTTTAGCAACTCCACCTGAAAAAGAAACCTTGAAAAACGGACAACCAAGACTACAAAACTTAGGAATTCAAGAAACAGATATTGAATATTTAGAAAATGAAATTGACAACATGGAAGAAAGTCTTCCACCAATGACTCATTTTGTTTTACCAGGTGGACACATAACCGTGTCATATTGTCATATTGCAAGATGCGTTTGTCGAAGAGCAGAGCGCTTAGCGACTCATTTAAATGACATAGAACCTACAGACGAGCTTGTAATTAAATACCTGAACCGACTTTCTGACTATCTTTTTGTGTTGGCACGAAAGTTGTCTTTAGATTTAAAGGCAGATGAAGTTCAATGGATCCCAAGAAAATAAGATTCCAAATTTAATTTACTGCATAGATATTCAAAATAAACCTTATATTTTAACCGCAAAACAGCTAATTTAAAGGCAAATTACTGAATACTAAAAGAAAACGTTCTTAAATTTAAAGAAAAACACTAAAAAAAATTGCTTTTTTAAGTATTAAAATTACTTTTGCAAAAACTAAAATCGATATAAGATGTATTGGACATTAGAATTAGCATCCTATTTAAGTGATGCGCCTTGGCCAGCTACCAAAGATGAACTTATCGACTATGCCATTAGAACTGGTGCGCCTTTAGAGGTGGTAGAGAACTTACAGTCTATTGAAGACGAAGGTGAAATCTATGAGTCTATCGAAGAAATTTGGCCCGATTATCCAACTGACGAAGATTACCTTTGGAATGAGGACGAGTATTAAAAGATAAAGAATACAACGTAAAAAAGTCTCCTATAGAGGCTTTTTTTTGTGTACATTTGTTAACCATTATAGAAATAAATAAAAATGAGTTTAGTAAATTCTGTATTAAAAATGTTTGTGGGCGATAAGTCCCAAAAAGATATAAAGGCTATTCAGCCACTAGTAAATAAAGTTAAGACTTTTGAATCTAAACTTGCCACTTTATCAAATGATGAATTAAGAGCAAAAACGCAAGAATTCAAAGAATTAATTAAAGAAGCTAGGCTAGAAAAAGATAACAAAATTACTGCTTTAAAAGCTGAAGCTGAAACTACACAAGATATAGATGCTCGTGAAGATATTTATCTAGAAATTGATGCTATTGAAAAAGAAGCATATGAAATTTCAGAAAAAGTATTAAATGATATTCTTCCTGAAGCATTTGCAGTTTTAAAAGAAACAGCACGTAGGTTCAAAGAAAACACAACTATTACTGTAACTGCAACAGCAAAAGACAGAGAGTTATCTGCGACGAAACCTTATATCACAATAGTTGGAGACGAAACCAATTGGGCTAACTCTTGGGATGCTGCTGGTAAACCTATTACTTGGGACATGATTCATTATGATGTGCAATTAATTGGTGGTGTAGTACTCCATCAAGGTAAAATTGCTGAGATGCAAACAGGTGAAGGAAAAACGTTAGTTGCAACTTTACCAATGTATTTAAATGCGTTAACAGGAAACGGTGTTCACCTAGTAACCGTAAATGATTACTTAGCGCGTCGTGATAGTACTTGGAAAGCACCTTTATTTGAATTCCATGGTTTAACTGTAGATTGTATTGATAATCACAAACCAAATACAGAAGAAAGAAGAAAAGCGTACAATGCAGATATTACTTATGGAACAAATAACGAATTCGGTTTCGATTATTTGAGAGATAATATGTCGCATTCCCCAGAAGATTTAGTGCAACGCAAACACAATTTTGCAATTGTCGATGAGGTCGATTCTGTATTAATTGATGATGCACGTACACCTTTAATCATTTCTGGACCAGTTCCTCAAGGAGATCGTCATGAATTCTTAGAATTAAAACCTAAAGTTGAAAATTTAGTCGCATTACAACGTAAATTAGCTAATGAATGTTTAATCGAAGCTAAAAGATTAATCAAGGAAGGTAATACTAAAGATGGTGGTTTTTATTTATTAAGAACTTACAGAGCGTTACCTAAAAACAAGGCATTAATTAAGTTTTTATCGGAAGAAGGAATTAAACAATTACTTCAAAAAACGGAAAACCAATACATGCAAGACAATAACAGAGAAATGCCAAAAATTGACGAGGCTTTATACTTTGTAATTGAAGAAAAAAACAATCAAGTTGAATTAACTGATAACGGAATCCAATTCTTATCACAAGATACTGAAGGAGACTTTTTCGTTTTACCAGATATTGGAACGGAAATAGCTAAAATTGAAAAATTAGCACTTTCAACTGAAGAAGAAGCAGAAAAAAGAGAAGATTTATACAAAGATTTCTCTGTAAAATCTGAACGTATTCATACTTTAACTCAGTTGCTAAAAGCATATACTGTATTTGAAAAAGATACAGAATATGTTATCATGGATAATAAAGTTATGATTGTTGATGAACAAACTGGTCGTATCATGGACGGTCGTCGTTATTCAGATGGTTTACACCAAGCAATTGAAGCTAAAGAAAATGTAAAAATTGAAGCAGCAACGCAAACTTTTGCAACTGTTACACTTCAAAATTACTTTAGAATGTATAACAAACTTGCTGGTATGACTGGTACTGCAACAACAGAAGCAGGTGAGTTTTGGGAAATTTATAAATTAGATGTTGTTGAAATTCCAACAAACAGACCAATTGCAAGAAAAGATAAAGAAGATTTCATTTATAGATCAGTTCGTGAAAAATTCAACGCAGTTATTGAAGACGTAGTTGTATTATCACAATCTGGTCGTCCAGTATTAATTGGTACAACTTCAGTTGAAATTTCTGAATTATTGAGTAGAATGCTAAAAATGCGTGGTATTAATCACAACGTATTGAATGCAAAAATGCACAAAAGTGAAGCAGAAATTGTTGCCGAAGCTGGTAACCCTGGAGTAGTAACAATTGCAACAAACATGGCTGGTCGTGGTACCGATATTAAATTATCACCTGAAGTAAAAGCAGCTGGTGGTTTAGCAATTGTAGGAACTGAACGTCATGATTCTCGTCGTGTTGATCGTCAGTTACGTGGTCGTGCAGGTCGTCAAGGAGATGTGGGTAGTTCGCAATTCTACGTTTCATTGGAAGACAACTTAATGCGTTTATTTGGTTCTGAACGTGTTGCGAAAGTTATGGATAGAATGGGTCTTGAAGAAGGGGAAGTAATTCAACATTCAATGATGACTAAGTCTATTGAAAGAGCGCAGAAAAAAGTAGAAGAAAATAACTTTGGTATTCGTAAACGTTTATTAGAATATGATGACGTAATGAATGCTCAAAGAGAAGTAGTTTACAAAAGAAGAAGACATGCATTGCATGGTGAGCGTTTAAATGTGGACATTGCAAACATGATGTTCGACACAAGCGAAATCATTGTTCAAGAAAATAAAGCAGTAAATGATTATAAAAATTATGAATTTGAACTTATTCGTAATTTTTCTATAAGCTCACCTGTAACACAAAGTGAATTTGCAAAGCTTTCTGAAACTGAAATTACTGCAAAAACTTATAAAGCTGTTTTAGCACATTATACAGAAAAAGCAATACGAAATGCAAAAGAAGCTTTTCCAGTAGTTAAAGATGTATATGAAAACAACAATGGTAAATACGAGCGTATTGTAGTTCCATTTACGGACGGAATTAAATCGTTAAATATTGTTACTAATTTAGAAAAAGCTTACCAAACAGAAGCAAAATCATTAATCACTGATTTTGAGAAAAATGTTTCACTTGCTATCATTGACGAAGCTTGGAAAAAGCATCTTCGTAAAATGGACGAATTAAAACAATCTGTTCAGTTAGCGGTTCACGAACAAAAAGATCCATTATTAATCTATAAGTTTGAAGCATTCAACTTATTCAAAAAAATGATGGATAACGTAAATAGAGAAGTAATTTCATTTTTATTCAAAGCTGATTTACCTTCTCAAAATCCAAATGAGATTAGCGAAGCAAAGCAAGTTACTCAAAAAGGAAATTATACTGAATCTAAAGAAGAAGTTTTAAATAGTGATGAATTAGCTGCTCGTAATAGAGAAGCTGGTCAGCAAGCTCAAAACCGTCCTCAAGTAACGGAAACGATTACTAGAGAAATGCCAAAAATTAACCGAAACGATACGGTTACTATTAAGCATGTAATGAGTGGAAAAAGCGAAACCATGAAATTCAAAAAAGCAGAATCTATGTTAGCTTCTGGCGAATGGGTTTTAGTAAACGAATAAATTATCATATATAATATTCAATAAATCATCCTCAACATCATAAAAAAGTTGGGGATTTTTTATATTTGAAAAAACATAGAAAATGAAAAAAATTATTTTTTTATTATTAATATCATTTAGTTTAACTTCATTTAACACAAATGATATAAAAACCCAATTAATTGGAGAATGGATTGGAGAAGACAAAGGAGAAATTGGTAAAATG
>JBEDTP010000034.1:0-7195 GCA_040119075.1 Flavobacterium sp. | reverse complement strand
GTGCATCTGCTGTTTCAACAATATCGTTATTTCTAACAGCTTCTAAATACTCTTCGTTTTCCTCACGCATTAATTCAAAACGTAAATCATTTTTTGAATCACCTAAATCGGCTTTCATTTCATAACTAACTCCTAAACCAAAAGTTTCATGAAACTTTTGAACTGCTTTTAATTGTTTTTGCATAAATTTACTAAATAATTTATCCTAAATTAAGTATTACTTTCTAAACAAAACGTCTAAATGAAAAAAGTTATTTTTTTATTATTAACAACTATTAATATTTATTGTCAAGTTCTAGAAAGAATTACACCTCTAAATGATATGAGTGTTTTTAGATTTGGAAATTCACTTACTCACCACAATAATGATTTTATCATTGGAGGTTTTGATGCGGCACCACCTACAGGTAATTTTAGGTTTTATGCTTTTGAAAAAACTCTATCTAGTTTTGTACAAAATCAAATAATTTTACCTCCAGAAATTGGAGAAAATTATAGTAGTGCAATTGAAATTAATAATGATTTTTTATTCATTGGAAGCCAAAATAATTCATCTGTTGTATCAAATGGAGGTGCCGTTTATGTTTTTAAAAAAACAGGTTCAACATGGACATACTTATCTAAAATTCAGCCTACAAGTTTGAGCTCTGACGAAAACTTTGGAACTTATATTTCTTTTTATGACAATCAATTATTTATTGGTTCGAAAAACTATAATTCAAATGGAGCAATTTATGTTTTTGATAAAGTTGGGGATACTTTTATATTTAATCAAATTATAACCGCAAACTATAATCAAAACTTTGGTGAATTCATTGATATAGAAGATGATTTTTTAATTACCACAAACCTTAACACAACAACTGAAGAATCGACTGTCATTAGCTTTGAGAAAGTTAGTGGCTCTTGGGTTTTAGTTAATGAATTTAATATAGGTAATTTAGGAAACTACAAGAATTTAAAAGTGAACTATTCAACAAATCAATTGTTTATTTCAAGAGACGGTAACCCTACTCAAAATCCAACTGATAGAAAAATTGATATTTATAATTTTCAATCGAATAATTGGATCTATGAAAGTTCCTTTGAACATGATATTGATGATTATTTTGAAGCTTCAATTAATGTTGATAATAATAAAATGATAATTTCAGCTTTAGGATTTTATATTTTGTCAATGGAACGAAAAAACATTACTTTATATTATGAAAAAACAGGAAGCAATTGGATATTATTCAATTCATATATAGGACAAAGTAGTTTTAATGAAGATAATTTTGGAAATCTTAACAAAATTAAAGGCGAAACTATTGTTTTTGGGAATGATTATGAAAAATGGCAGCCTACTCCTCCATTTCTAAACCCGAATGGAGGTGCATATATGATTGACACAACACTTTCTTCTTACTTATTTTCCAAAAATGACGCAGAAATTTATCCAAACCCAGTTGAATCGATATTAAACATTGAAAACAAAAGTGTTTTTGATATTAATCAAATTTCAATAATTGATTTAAATGGTAGAGTATTATTAACGTCACCATTACTAAAGATTGATTTTTCAAATTACTCAAAAGGAATTTACTTACTAAAGATTACTTATAATAATGGGAATATATACACAAAAAAAATATTAAAAATTTAATGATATTACTATATTTGTGTTCATCAATTTAAAAATATGTTTTCAACAGGTCAGAATTATTTTGCCATTTTCTTTATTATAGCTTTCACAATTATAATGACATATGTTTACAGAAGAGATTTAAAACAATTAAAGTTACAATACAAAGGTGTTTATTGGATATTATTCGCTTTTTTAACTTTTATCTTGTTATTATTCTTAATAAAATACTTTTTAAAAGATTAATTTTATATTTTTGAAATAACCCATATTCATCATAAATGAAAATCACAAAATATATTCTTCTTTTAGTAATATTACTTTCTGTTGCTTTTGTTGTATTTATTGCTACTCAACCCAATGATTATGAAATTAACAGAGAAAAAATAATTACTACTTCAAAAGATAATGTATTTAATTATGTTAATGATTATACAACCTGGGAAGATTGGTTTAACTTAAAAGATATAGATCCAAGCACAACAATAAATTACACTTCAATTACATCAGGTTTAAACGCTGTTTTTTCATGGAAAAGCATTACTTCTGATGGAAAAATAAAAACCACGAAAACAATTCATAACGATACGATTCATCAAGATTTTTATATAAATGATGAAATTCATAAAATTTCTTGGGTTTTTACCGAAACTTCTAAAGGCACAAAAGTAAATTGGTCTATGAAAGGAAAACTAAATTTCAAATGGAAGTTTAACACCATTTTGAACGGTGGAATGGATAAGGTTTACGGTAATTTGTTCGAAAATGGAATTAATCAAATTGAAAAATACCTTGTAAACGAATTAGAATCTATGAAAATTGTTCATGAAGGAGTCGTAACAAAGCACGCTACTAACTTCATCCAACAAAAAGATTCATGTTCTATTGATGACTTTCAATTGAAATCTAAAAAAATGTTGCAAAACATGATTCAGTTTGTTGAAAACAATGATATTGAATTGAAAGGATTACCTTTTGTAATGATTGATAAAAGAGATGAAAAACTAAATTATATAAAGTTTGCAATGTGTGTTCCTGTTGAAGAAGAAATTTTAACTACAGAAGGAAGTGAAATTTCAGGGAATCATTTTGATGAATTTTCAGCATTTAAAACAACCCTAACAGGTGATTATAATCATTTAAAAAGAGCCAGAAAAAAAGCGACTGAAGAGTTTACAAAACTTAATTATTCAATAGATAGTTCTAATAAACATATTGAAATTTATAAAGTAAGCTTACCTAAAGTAAAAAATCCTTCTCAATGGGTAACTGAGATTTATTTTCCAGTTAAAAAGAAAATAATTAAAGCAAAAGACTCAATTTCTGTTCCTAAAAACAATGAAATTCAAATTGAAAGAATAGATATAGAATAAAAAAATCCGAAGCTTTAAAACTTCGGATTTTTTTTATTTTTTAATAATGTGTTTTACAACAGTTTCCGCAGCATGTAAACCAAATAAGGCAGGCATCCAACTATTTGTTCCATAAAACGATTTTTTAAAGTTTGTTCCGTCGGTTAATTTTAAACTCTTACTATCTGGCATTTCAGCAGAATAAACAGCTTTAATTCCTTTATCAATTCCCACAGCTTTCAATCTTTTACGAATGTTTTTAGCTAACGGACAAAATTCTGTTTTACTTATATCTCGAACCCTAACTTTACTTGCTTCATACTTTCCGCCAGCACCCATATTGCTGATTAATTTTACTTTCTTACGCTTTGCAGCAATAATTAAGTTCAATTTAGGCGTTAAACTATCAATACAGTCTAAAACATAATCAAATTGAGGTGAAACCAACTCATAAGCTCTTTCGGGTGAAAGAAATTCTTCTAATCTAATTAGCTTCAATTCCGGATTAATATCCAATAATCTATCGCCAACAATGGCAACTTTGGGCTGCCCCACAGTAGAATGTAAAGCAGGTAATTGACGGTTAATATTTGTAATATCAACTGTATCTCCATCTACAATTGTTATACTTCCTACTCCTGCTCTTACTAAAAATTCGGCTGCAAAACTACCTACTCCTCCTAGTCCAACAACTAAAACATTAGCTTTTTCTAATTTATTAATTCCTTCTTCTTTAAAAAGCAATTCTGCTCTTTCTTTCCACTTAGTCATTTTAAATGTTGATTTGGTTAATCGTTAATTGCATTATTGTTAGAAAATTTTGCTGAAATTTGAATTTATAATTTCTTTTAATCTTTCTATTTCTATATTTTTAATTTCTGATGCTTTTTGATAAACATCAACAATTGTTTCTTCAATAGTATCTGTTTCTAAAAACATTTTATTATCGGGAACAAATTTAAAAACATTCTCCAAATCTGGATTACGAAGTAAATATTTTCCAAATGAAAGATAAAAACCGTTGTCTAAAAGTGATTTTGCTACTTGAATATTTTTTGAAAATCCGTGAATAATCATTGGATTTTGAATGTTCATTTCTTTTTTAATTTCAATAACTTCTTGGTAAGCGGCAACGCAATGCAAAATAATAGGTTTTTTAGTTTTCTCGACTAATTCTAATTGCTTCTGAAAAACTTCAATTTGAATGTTTATAGGTATTTCAATTCGTTTATCTAAACCACATTCGCCAAGCGCTAAGCATTCTTTTAATGGAAGCTTTTCTTCAATAAACTTTAAATCAATTCCTACTCTATTTTCATTGATATACCAAGGATGAATTCCAATAGAATATTGTGGAATTGCTTCGTTAAATTCCCAAGGATATTGATTCACAACTTCTAAAACTGAAGCATCATTTGAAAAAGAATGTGTATGTAAATTTATAAACTGCATTAATCGTGAAACTTTTTAACACCTGCTCTAATCTCAATATTTAAATCATTCTCCAAGGGAACAATTGGACAAGAATATTTGTAATTATAAGCACAATAAGGATTATATGCTTTGTTAAAATCAATTGTTACTTTATTACCTTCAGGAATTCGCATGTCTATATATCGTCCTCCAATATAACTTTCTTTGCCGTTTGTTAAGTCCGAAAAAGGTAAAAACAAATAATCTTTATAACCTTGCAATTTCATTAAATCAATATTTTAATACACATTTAACTTCATTTCTTTACCTTCTAAAGTAAAATGTAATTCGCCATATTTTTTATACAAAGGCATTCTATCAGTTGAAGTTTTCATTTGGAATGTTTTCTCTCTTTTTGTACGAATAAAAATAGCTTCCACAATAAACTTCTCATCAATGGTAAAAAAATCTAATGTTTTAAAATGGTTTCTATCTTCAGTTGTTAATGGACTTTTAAGTGAATCTGCAAATTCTTCATTTAAATGTTGTTGATATTCTAAACTAGATTGCTTCTTTTTATCTTGAGCTAAAGCAAATGAAGTTATAAACAAAATAATAAAAAGGAAATTTTTCATTCGTTGAATTTTTACAAAAATATATATTTTATATAACATTCATTTCCTTTTCAGTTTTGTATTTTTGTGTTTTACACTTCACATGATTCAAAAAGCATTTCAAAAATACATTAACAACTTTAAAGGGTTTTCTAGAGAAATTTGGATTCTTACATTGATAACTTTTATCAATCGTGCAGGAACTATGGTTTTGCCTTTTTTATCTAAATACTTAAAAGAAGATTTAGGATTTAGTTATAGTCAAGTAGGTTGGATTATGGTAAGTTTTGGAGTTGGTTCTATGCTTGGTTCATGGGTTGGTGGAAAATTATCAGACAAGATAGGTTTTTATAAAGTTATGATTTTTAGCTTACTTACAAGTGGACTGATGTTTTTTGGTTTACAAAAAATCACCACTTTTGAAGGTTTAATGGTTGCTATTTTCTTAATAATGGTTGTTGCAGATATGTTTAGGCCTGCTATGTTTGTTTCTCTAGCAGCCTATTCTAAACCGGAAAACAGAACCCGTTCATTAACACTTGTTAGATTGGCAATTAATTTAGGTTTTGCGGCCGGACCAGCACTTGGTGGATTAATTATTATGACTGGCGGTTATAATGGGTTATTTTGGGTAGACGGTATAACTTGTATTATTGCTATTTTAGTTTTTTGGTTATTGGTAAAAGAAAAGGAAAAATCATCTTATCTAAACAAAGAAAACCCTGGCGATATATTAACACATTCTGTATTTAAAGACACTCCTTTTTGGTTGTTTTTAACCACTTGTTTAATTACTGGGATTATGTTTTTTCAATTATTTACAACTATTCCACTATACCATAAAGAACAATTTGATTTATCAGAATTCCAAACGGGATTACTCTTAACTTTTAATGGAATATTAGTTTTCTTTCTAGAGATGCCATTGGTAAGTTATATTGAACGTAAAAAGATAAGTGCTGTAAAAATTGTTACTATTGGCTGTCTAGCCATGTCATTAAGTATGTTTTTAATGTTGGTGAATTTTTGGGCAGGAATTTTAATCATCATGATGGTCTTTATGACTTTTGGAGAAATGTTTGCTTTTCCATTTTCAAATTCATTTGCAATGAGCAGAGCTCCAAAAGGACATGAAGGTCGCTATATGGCAATTTTTACAATGAGTTATAGCTTAGCACATATTCTTTCGGCTAAAACCGGAATGGAAATTATAGATCTTTATGGATATCAAACCAATTGGGCTTTTATGGGTACATTAGGATTAATTGGTGTTTTCATAGGATTTTTAGTTCTTAAATTAGTAAATAAAGAAATTTGTTTAAAATAAATTAATTAGATTTGAGTTATAAGATAAAAACTAAAACCCTATGAATTTAAAAAAAATCTACTTAGCATTATTCTTATTAATTGGATTACAATCATTCAGTCAAGAAAAACCAAAAGAATTAAAGTTTTATAGAATAGAACTTACTAATGGAGATATTATAGTAGTTGATAACAATACTCACATTAAGTTTCCTGGTTATCCAACTTTAGCATTAAACACAATGAAAATTGATTATGATGGTGTAAAAATTAAAGATAACATCACTTTCTTTAAAAACACCGACACAAGTCTCTTTAAGAAAATTGAAATCACTCCTGGTCCTAATGGAACAATTCAAAAAATTAAAATTAAAACTAAATAGAAAAAATCCTGCAATCGCGGGATTTTTTTATACCTCCAAATCTTTAAAACTTAAAAAATAGCTAAATAACTACAAATATAGTTGTATAACTATAAAAATAGTTTTACTTTTGAAGTAACAAATTTAATGCTATGCAAAAACTAACTAATAAAGAAGAAGAGATTATGCAAATTTTATGGAAACTTAAAAAAGCTTTCGTAAAAGATATATTGGAAGAAATAACCGAAGACAAACCACATTATAATACTTTATCAACCATTGTTAGAAATTTAGAAGAAAAGGGATATGTTGGTTATACAGCTTATGGAAAAACACATCAATATTTTCCAATAATAACAATTGAAAAATATAGAAAAAAATTCATGAATACAGCTATTGATACTTATTTTAATAGTTCGTATAAAAACTTAGTTTCATTTTTTGCTGAGGAAGAAAAAATTTCAGCAGATGAACTTCGAGAAATATTAGCAATAATAGAAAAAAAGAAATAATATGGAAACGCTT
>JBEDTP010000033.1:0-7225 GCA_040119075.1 Flavobacterium sp. | reverse complement strand
GATGATTTAAATCCTGTTTTATATCAAAACAAAAAATAGCCATCATTTGATGTCTAAATCAAATCATATATTAGTAATAAGGCTCTCTGCTATGGGTGATGTCGCAATGACTGTTCCTGTGTTGAGAGCTTTTTCTATTCAACATCCTGAAGTAAAAATTACGGTGGTTTCCAGACCATTTTTTGAACCATTTTTTAATGACATTCCAAATCTTAATTTCTTTTCAATTGATTTAAAAGAAAGGCATAAAGGTTTTCTAGGTTTATGGCGTTTGTTTTTAGATTTACGAAAGTTAAAAATTACAGCTGTTGCCGATTTACACAATGTACTTCGTTCTCAGGTGGTTCGAACTCTTTTTATGCTTTCTGGAACAAAAGTTGCCGCAACTGATAAAGGTCGAACTGATAAAAAAGCATTGACTAGAATAGAAAACAAGATTTTTGAACCTGTAAAATCTATGTTTGAGCGACATGTAGAAACATTTGAAAAGTTAGGTTTTTCAGTAGATTTATCGAATCCTGTATTTCCAAACAAAGCGATTTTATCACAAGAAATTTTAAAAGAGATTTCCTTTTTCAAGGGAATTAAGTTAATTGGTATTGCGCCCTTTGCACAGTATGATTCTAAAGTTTATCCGCTGGATTTAATGCAGAATGTAATTGATGAGTTGGTAAAAGTTGAAACGAATAAAATTATTCTTTTTGGTGGCGGAAAAGAAGAAATACAAAAACTGAATCAGTTAAAAGGAAATCATCAGAATGTAATCGTAATTGCAGGAAAAATTAAATTAAAACAAGAATTAGAACTTATTTCTAATTTAGACGTAATGCTTTCAATGGACAGTGGAAATGCACATATCGCTGCAATGTTAGGTGTTAAAGTGATTACTTTATGGGGAGCAACGCACCCTTATGCAGGATTTAAACCGTTTAATCAACCTCTAGAGAATTGTATTACTTCGAATAGAGAACAATATCCATTATTACCAACATCCATTTATGGAAATAAAAAAGTGGATGGTTACGAAGGTGTTATGCGAAGTATTTTGCCAGAAACAGTTATAAATAAAATAAAAAAGGAGCTTAATTAGCTCCTTTTTCGTATATCAATTTATATTTTAAACATCGTCAAAATCTACTTTTATGACTTCAGTTGTTGGTAATGCTTGACAAGCTAAAACCAAACCTTCTGCAATTTCCGAATCGGTTAAAATAGAATTCTTCTTCATAACGGCAGAACCTTCTGTAATTCTACAAATACAACTACTGCAAATTCCGCCTTGGCAAGAATAGGGCGCATCTAAGCCTTGTTTTAAAGCAGCTTCTAAAAGCGTTTGTTTTTGACTCATTTCGAAAGTTGCTTCTTCATCGTCTACTAAAACCGTGATTTTAGTATGTCCATCTTGCGTTCCAGCATCTTTATTTTCAGCTGTGGAAGCAGTAAATAATTCAAATTTCACATCTTTTTCGGCTACGTTATTTTCTTTTAACACATCTGCAACTAAGTTGATCATTTCCTCTGGGCCGCATAAATAATATTTAGAAAATTCTTTTTGTGAATGCTTATTTTTTAGTACAAAATTCACCGCTGATTTATCTATTCTACCAAATAATTCTCCGTCTATATTTTCTTTACTATACACATAATGCACAAAGAAACGCGCTACATTTTGCAAATGCAATTGGTGTAATTCTTCATGAAAAATGGTTTCTTCTGGCGATTTGTTTCCGTAAACTAAAACAAAAGTACTTTTTGGTTCTTCTTCTAAAACCGTTTTTATAATAGATAAAACCGGAGTAATTCCACTTCCTGCAACAAATGCTACGTAGTTTTTTTGTTTTTCAAAATTAGGTTCAAAAGTAAATTTTCCTTCAGGTGTTCCTACTTCAACTACATTACCAATCGCTAACTTTTCATTTGCAAAAGTTGAAAAGAATCCGTTTTTCACAGCTTTCACCGCAATTCGTAATTCACCACTTTTAGGAGAAGAACATATAGAATACGCTCTACGAACTTCTTGCCCGTCTAAAGTTAGTTTTAAAGTAACATATTGCCCAGCAATAAACGTATAGTTAGGCTTTAATTCTTCAGGTATATTAAAAAGTATAGAAACCGAACTTGGTGTTTCTCTTCTAACTTCTTTTACAGCAAGTTTATAGAATGTTGACATGTTTTTATTTTTTACAAAAATACTAAAGATTATAACGATAAGAAATAAAAAAATATACCTAAGAATGTTATACATAAGGAAATTATGTATAGATTTGTATTTCAAAATTAACGATTATGAAAAATTCGCAACTATATAAAGGGAGTTTAAATACCATAATTATGAAGCTTTTGGAAGAAAAAGGAAGAATGTATGGTTATGAAATTACTCAAAAAGTAAAAGAGATTACCAAAGGTGAATTGAATATTACCGAAGGGGCTTTGTATCCTGCTTTACATAAGTTAGAATCAGAAGGTTTACTTGATGTTGAAGTGGAAAAAGTAGATAATCGCCTGCGAAAATATTATAAGTTAACAGAAAAAGGTACAACAGAAACTGTAAATCGTTTAGCTGAATTGGAAGAGTTCATTAAAAACATGCAAACTATTGTAAACCCTAAATTGAGTTATTAAGATGAAACTTTCAAAAGAGCAAATAGAGCGTCTCTACAAATTCACGCGTCAACATTCCGTAGAGTATTATGATTTACAAACCGAATTAGTAGATCATTTAGCAAATTCTATTGAAGAACAATGGCAGCAAAACCCAAAACTATCGTTTGAAGACGCATTACAAATAGAATTTAAAAAATTTGGTGTTTTTGGTTTTTTAGATGTAGTGGAAAAAAGACAAATAGCTCTTAATAAAAAGTATAATAAAATAGTTTGGAGCCATTTTAAAGACTTTTTTACATTGCCTAAAATTATTGGAACTATTATTACTAATGTTGTAGTTTTCTTCATTGTAAAAAACTCCTTTAATAAGTTTGATATTTTGTTTTTTTCTTTTTTGATTGTTCTGTTTTCTCTCTTTTTTTCTACAATTTATTTAAAACATATGAATAAAAAGAAAAATAAGTTAACTGGAAAAAAATGGTTGTTTAAAGATATAATTTATAATTGCGCATCTTTAACCGGAATGGCCTATTTGCCAATTCAAATTATAATTCACTCTAAAGGTATTGTTAATACTAATATAGGCTTGTTTATTACATGCTTTTTTATAGTTTCGATGGCGTTAATAGAATATATTATAATAGTTGAAATTCCTTCGAAAGCGGAAGAATACTTAAAAGAAACGTATCCAGAATATGGATTTGTTGAATAATAAAAAAGGACACATAACGTGTCCTTTTTTATAGAATATATTTTATGCAAACAATGCTTTTAATTCGGTAGCTTCACTGGCTTTCATTTTCCCAGCTAGAACTAAGCTTAGTTGCTTTCTTCTTAAAGCAGCGTCAAAACGTTCTTTTTCTAAATCAGTTTGGGGGATAACAGCAGGAACGGGAACAGGCCTACCTGTTTCGTCCACAGCAACAAAAGTATAAATACCTTCGTTTGCTTTATTTTTAATTCCAGATTCGCGATCTTCAATCCACACATCGATATAAATTTCCATAGATGAATTAAAAGTTCTAGAAACTTTCGACTCTACAGTAACAACACTTCCTAAAGGAATTGCCCTGTTAAATGCAACATGATTTACAGATGCGGTTACACAAACTCTTCTAGAGTGACGACGTGCAGTGATACTTGCAGCTCTATCCATACGAGCCAATAGTTCTCCACCAAATAAATTATTTAATGGATTTGTTTCGCCTGGTAAAACTAAATCGGTTAAAGTTGTAAGTGAATCAGAAGAGAATTTTGCTTCCATTTGTTTTTTTACAAAGATACTAACCAAAGAAATAAAAAGGCATAAAAAAATCCCAAATTGTGGGGTTTTTTTGTTATTCTATAAGAAGCCAAGCTTCTGTATTTTGTTCTGTTTGTATTTTTTGTTTTGCTAATTGAGCCTCTTCGAGAGAAGAGAAACTTTCATATGCAACAGGAATTAATCCCGATTTATTTTTTTCTAAAAGTCGCGCAGTAAAACCTTTATCTTTTAAGCTGTTTAATGCTGTTAGTGCATTTTCTTCATTTCTGAAAGCGCCAGCAATTATATGATAAGGTTTTAACTCTTCTTTTACCGGTAATTCAACGGCATTAAGCGGATTGCTTATAAAAAAAGTAGCTTCTTGAATTTTGTGATTGACTTTTTCTTGTACTTGTTTTTTTACAAACAAAGTTTGATTTGCAACTTGCTGATCATTATACATTTTAAAGCCTACTGTGCCAAGACCTAAAAAGAGTACAATTGACGCTGCATATTTCACAAAACTATAATTACTTTTTCTTTCTGGAGTAAAAATAATTGGCGCTTTTTCTTCAAGTTCTTCAACTTGAGCTTTTAATTCTTCTCTAGACACAAGTGGCGAAACAAAGCTAGTTAGTCCAAAAGATGAAGTCAAGTAATTTTCATTTTCATAAGGTTCAAATATCCAATTAAAATCAGCATTTGTAGAAATTTCACCAATTTTTGGCAAAACCACTTTTTCTCTTTGTTCCAAAGATGCAATCCATTTTGAAACTTCAAAGGCAATTACTTCAGTTGCTTTCTCAAAACTAATATTTTCTTGTAGCGCAATATGATTTGCTAATAAGCCGTCGTTGTTTTTAACGTTTGGATTAAAAGTTATTAATTTTCTAGGCGGATTAAATGTACTTGCACTTCCAGCAACCTTAGCAGATTCTAATTCGCTAATAAAAGCGCCAAAACCTGGCAAAGTAACACATTGAAATCTATACAATAATGCTGCTATGTGTTTTTCTATTGTCATAATAGCAAAGTTAACCAAACAAGGGTAATTGCAAAATTTTATTAACAAAAATTATTAACAATTATTTTGTTTGTTTTGCAAATTTTGACAAATGTCATGGTTTTGAATTACATATGTGATTATCTTTGAATTTTAAAATTTGAAAAATGAAAAAAATTAGTTTGTTTATTGTTGTTTTCTCGGTTTTATGTTTGGAAAGTTGTGGTAAAAAAGAAGAGAAAGAAGACTTTGGACCTTCAAAATCCGCTTCTGAGGTTTCGATAGAAAATGGAAAAAACTTATTTGAAGGAAAAGGCACATGTGTTGCGTGTCATAAACCAAACACAAAAATAATTGGCCCAAGCATCAAAGATATTGCATCAATTTACAAAGAGGAAAATGGAAACATCGTTGAATTCTTAAAGGGAAATGAAAAACCAATTGTTGATCCGTCTCAATATGAAGTTATGAAAACCAATTTTTCAATTACTAAAAAGATGTCCAATGATGAATTAGAATCTATTAAGCTTTATATAAATAGTTTTAACTAATCGATAATTAACTTGAAACCAACACGAGGAATATTTTCAATTCGAACGTTTTTTTCGTCTTTAAATATTTTTCTCAACCTTGAAATGAAAACATCTAAACTTCTTCCAGAAAAATAATCATCATTTCCCCACAATGTATTTAGAATTTTCTCCCTTTTTAAAACACTGTTAGAATTGTCTAGAAAAAGTTTAAGAAGCGTAGTCTCTCTTTCAGTAAGTGTTATTTCTTTTGTGTCAGTTTTTAGTAAAAAGTTTTCTGGTTCAAAAACAAAAGATCCTATGTTGTAATTTTGATGAGTTCCAATACTATTTTTCTGACTTCTATTTAAGAAGACTTCTATTTTTAAAATTAATTCTTCTATGGAATATGGTTTTATTAAATAATCATCGGCGCCTAGTTTTAAACCATTAATTCGGTCTTCCTTTAAAGTTTTTGCGGATAAAAATATAACCGGAATTTCTTCATTTTTTTTTCTTATTGCAGTCACAATTTCAAATCCATCCATGTCGGGCAACATAATGTCTAATACACATAAGTCAAAATCATTATTACAAAACAATTCATATGCTTCTTTGCCATTGTTTGAATGGGTAACATCAAAATGTTGTTCTAAATTATCTGCTGTTAAAAAAGCTAGCGTTTCATCATCTTCAACATATAAAATTTTTTTCTTACTCATAGATGTCTTTTTTTGGAATTTCAATACTAACAATTAACCCTGTTTTTTCTGTTTTATTAGATAGTTTTATTTTCCAATTATGTAATTCACATATTTTTTTAACATAAGCAAGCCCAATTCCAAACCCTTCGATGTCTTTATTGTTTTTTCGGGCAACTCTATAAAATTTATCAAAAACAAACGGCAAATCTTTTTCGGGAATTCCTGTACCATTATCACTGACACTTAAAATATATTTTTTGTCTAATTCAATTAAGTCTAATTCAATTACAGGTTTTTCTGTTGAGTATTTCACAGCATTATCAAGTAAATTAAACAATAAATTATAAAAATGAAATTCATCTGCATTAATTGAATAGTTGTCTTTAAAAAGCATTTTAAATTCAACATTTTTTTGGTGCTTAAGATCAACATTTTCTTTTATTAAATCTAGATTTTTAACAATACTAAGTTTGCTTTTTTGCAATTCAATGGAGTTGTTACTTGCTTTTGCAACTGTTAAAATATTCTCAATATGTTCGTTTAGTTTGGCGCTCTGGTTGATGATTATTTCAATGTATTTCGATAATTTAGGGTTTTCGATTATTTCTTGCTGGCTTTTTGCATAGTTTGAAGCAATTAATATAGACGACAATGGTGTTTTAAATTCATGCGTCATGTTGTTTATAAAGTCATTTTGTAGCTCTGTATATTGCTTTTGTTTTAAAAGCAAAAGGACAGAATATACATATATAATTAGAACGATAAAAAGAACAAAACTGTATGCCCAGTATTTATACAAACTGCTAAAAATATTATGACTCAACCCAGGAAACCTTACAGCAAAATAATATGTTAATTCATCATTTTTTGTAAAACAATCTTCACACTTATTACTAGATTCCCCATTTGCAGAGATATAATTGCCATAAACCATTTTATTGGTGCCACAATCATATATAGCATATTCAAAATCTAAATCTAGTTTTACTTTAGAGAATTCAGTTTTTAAATAATGTTCTAATATTACATTTTCAAAAACATTTTGAACATTTACTATATAATAATTTGTTGAAGGTTTTTCAATGAAATCTACGTGAGGCAAGTCATTATTATTATCTGTGTATATCCTTGAAACAACTTTTAGTAAGGAAGAATGTATCTT
>JBEDTP010000032.1:0-7471 GCA_040119075.1 Flavobacterium sp. | reverse complement strand
CATCGATGCTGTTTCCGGTTACGGAAGTGATTTTGCTTTGTTTCCAGAATTATTCACAGCTCCATTAATGGCCGATTACAATCATCTTTCGGAAGCAGAAGCGATAAAAGGATTAGCAAGACATACCGATGCTGTTCATAAAAAATTTCAAGAATTTGCAATTTCTTATAATATAAATATCATTACAGGAAGTATGCCTTACTTAGAAGACGGTCACGTTTATAACGTAGGGTATTTATGCAGAAGAGATGGTACAAGTGAAATGTATCGTAAAATTCATATTACTCCAAATGAAACCTTCCACTGGGGAATAACAGGCGGCGACACCATTCAAACTTTTGATACCGATTGCGGAAAAATTGGCGTGGTTATTTGTTATGATGTTGAATTTCCTGAATTATCACGTTTAATGGCCGATGAAGGAATGAATATCTTATTTGTACCTTTTTTAACCGACACTCAAAACGGATATACGCGTGTAAAACATTGTGCACAAGCAAGAGCCATAGAAAATGAATGTTATGTCGCCGTTGCAGGATGTGTAGGAAACTTACCAAAAGTAAACAACATGGACATACAATATGCACAAGCAGCTGTGTTTACGCCTTCTGACTTTGCTTTCCCAAGTAATGGAATAAAAGCAGAAGCAACTCCAAATACAGAAATGACTCTTATTGTAGATGTTGACATGAATTTATTAAAAGAATTGCATCAACACGGAAGCGTAAGAACCATGAAAGATAGAAGACACGATTTATACAGTCTAAAAAAATTGAAATAATATCTAATTATGAAAAAATTACTTTCCCTATTAATATTAGCAACCAGTTTTAGTTTTGCACAAAACACCTTGCATTATAATGATGAAAAAGGCTCTCCAAAAGCGACTTTATTAGATGTTTCATGGATAAGCGGCAAATGGACTGGAGAAGCATTGGGCGGAATTTGTGAAGAAAACTGGAGCGAACCTATTGGTAATTCAATGATGTTTAACTTTAAATTAGTAAAAGACGGTAAAGTTGCTTTTTATGAATTTGGACATATTGTAGAGAAAGACAGGACTTTATTATTACAATTGAAACATTTTAGTGCTGATTTAAAAGGCTGGGAAAAACCAGAAATAAGCGAAGAGTTCAGATTGGTAAAAATAGAAGAAAACAGAGTTTACTTTAACCAATTTACATTTGAAAGAGTAGCTGATAATGAAATGAACATTTATGTTGTTTTTGAAGAAAGTGGTAAAGAAATGAAGTTTAATTATAAGAAGTAGTTAATGAGAAAAATCCTTATACTATTACTAATTCAAAGTGCAAATGTATACTGTCAAGAGACATTAAAACTTGATGACATATATACTGAAAACAACCTAACATACAAATCAAGTAATGACAAATTATTTAGCGGAAAAGTCGAAAGATATAAACGCAAAAATCATTTGGTTTTAGAATTATTTTTCACAGAAGGAATTTTAGAAAAAGGTAATGTATATTATAATGGGAAAGAAAAAATAATATCTGAAACAAGAATATATTATCCATCAAGAAAAATAAAAACAAAGATAGATTTCTCATTAGACCACACTTATAAATGGCTAACTCATTACAATGAAAATGAAGAAAAAGTATTAGTTGAAGAATTTGAAAATGACATCTTAAAATATAAATGTAGTTATGCTAATGGTAAAAAAATGGCAAAGAATATTGTTTAAAAGAAAATGGTGATGAGTTTGAATACACTTATAAAGAAGGAAAACTGATAAATTAAAAAATGAACTTAGAACAACTAAAATTTCCAATAGGACAGTTTGAAAAGCCAAACGAAATCTCAAATGAGATACTTTCGCAATGGATAAAAGTCATAGAAGAATTTCCTCAAAAAATTAAAACTATAACCAATTCCCTTTCCGTTGAAGAACTAAATTGGAACTACCGACCAAACGGTTGGAACATTAAACAAGTAGTTCATCATTGTGCCGATAGTCACATAAATAGCTTCATTCGATTCAAATTAGCATTAACCGAAGACAATCCAACTATTAAACCTTATGACGAAGCGCTTTGGGCAAATTTAATAGACGGAAACGACAATAACATTTCAAGTTCTCTTAAAATTATTGAAGGAATTCATACAAAATGGACCATGTTGTTAAATTCCTTTCAGGAAGAAGAATTGAACAAAACATTTCATCACCCAGAAAGTAATAAAAAATATATTTTAAAAGAAGTAATAGGTTTATATGCTTGGCATTGCAACCATCACTTCGCACATATTGAACAAGCAATTCGACTAAAGAACAATTTTAACTATGAGTAAAGGATGTTTAGAATGTGGCGATAAAATTATTGGCCGAGAAGATAAAAAGTTTTGCAGCGACGGTTGCAGAAATGCATACAACAACAAAATGAATAAAGATTCTAATAATTTAATGCGCAACATAAATAACAAATTGCGTAAAAATTATAGAATTCTCTGCGAATTGAATCCCGATGAAAAATCAAAAACAACGCGTACAAAATTATTGAGCAAAGGTTTCGATTTTGAATTTTTTACCAGCATGTTAACTACAAAAACAGGAAATGTCTATTACTTTTTATACGACCAAGGCTATCGTGCTTTAGAAGATGATTTTTTTATGTTGGTGAAGAAGGAGTTTTAGATTTTTGATTGATGAATAACTATTGATGATTTCAGAATAAAAAAATCCATTTTAATCGGTGAATCTGTGGCAAAAAAAACAACAAATAATGAATAACAAAATATCCATATTAGGTTGCGGCTGGCTTGGACTTCCTTTAGCAGAAAAATTCATTAAAAATAGTTTTGAAGTAAAAGGTTCTACAACTTCCGAAAGTAAATTAGCATTATTAGCTGACAAGAATATTCAATCTTTTTTAATTGCGCTATTTGAAGATAAAATAGAAGGAAATATAGAAGGTTTTTTAGCAGAAACTGATGTTTTGATTATTGATATTCCGCCAAAGTTAAGAGGTTTGAATACTGAAAATTTTGTAGCCAAAATAAAAACATTAGTAATTGTAATTGAAAAATTTGCAATTAAAAAAGTATTGTTTGTGAGTTCAACTTCTGTATATGCTGATACTTTTCCAATTGTAGAATTGAATGAAGATTCTATTCCAAACCCAGATTCTGAAGGCGGAAAACAATTACTTGAAGTGGAACAATTATTACAATCCAATAAAAATTTCGAAACTACCATTCTTCGCTTTGGCGGATTAATTGGAGAAGATCGTCATCCTATAAAATTCTTAGCAGGAAGAGAAAATGTAGAAAACCCAGAAGCACCAATAAATTTTATTCATCAAAAAGATTGTATTGGAATTATTGAAAATATTCTTTCGCAAAATTGCTGGGGAGAAACATTTAATGCCGCTGCGCCAAATCATCCTGAAAGAAGAGATTATTATCACAAAAAAGCTTTAGAAATGAATTTAAAAGTTCCTACTTTTGTAAAAGATTCAAAATCTAAAGGCAAAATAATAAGCAGCCAAAAACTGCAACGAATTCTGAATTACACCTTTCAAAAAGAAATTTAAAAATGGCATATTACAGCGTTTTTCACAATTACATTACTAAAAAGAAAAACGCAATTGGGATGCCTGTTCTTGCACTTATTTGGTGCTGTTTTTTTTGGGGAACTACTTGGATTGCTTCAAAAGAAGGTGTAAAACACATGCCTGCCTTACAACTTGTTGCTATTCGTCAATTATTAGGCGGAGGAATTTTCTTAGTCTATTTTTTAATTACAAAAGCACCTTGGCCCAACAAAAGGCAATGGCGAAATATTTTAATATTAAGCGTTTTAAACTTTATGTTGAGTAACGGTTTAAGTACTTGGGGCGTAAAATATATATCAAGTGGTTTAGGTGCAATTATTGGCTCTATTTTTCCACTTTGGATTGTTATCATCAGTTTTTTTAGAGGCGAAAAAGTATCTTGGCGCGCTACTTTAGGTTTGGTTATTTGTTTTCTTGGAATCTGCGTTATTTTTTATGATTACCTCAACGATTTCTTAAATCCAGAATTTCAATTTGGGATCATCTTATCTATCATCGCAACTTTTACTTGGGCCTTATCTACTATTTATATTAAAGAGAACAACACCAATTTTAACCCTTACTTTAATATTGGATTGCAAATGCTTATTTCAAGTATTGTTATGTTTTCTGTTTGCGGATTCTCTGAAATAAGCATGCCAATAAATGATATACCTACCATTTCATGGTGGGCAATTGGCTATTTGGTATTATTTGGTTCAGTACTTACTTTTATTGCTTTTATTTATGCTTTAGAACACCTTCCTAGGGAAGTAAGCAGTTTGTACGCTTATATAAATCCAATGGTTGCCTTATTGTTTGGTTATTTACTTTTTAACGAATCGTTAAGCACTACCATTATCATTGGCGGATTGATAACACTTTCAGGGCTTTATATGGTAAATAGATCCATTAAAAAGAAATAAAAACACAAAATGATTAAAAAAATATTACTTTTTCTTTCTGTTATTATTTTGCCTATAATTCTTTGTTTTTTAATTTTCCACCAAATTTTCGAAATCAAAAAAACAAAAAACGACTTTAAATTGAATTCAGGAAAAATTGAAAAATTTGGAATAACACATAAAATTCACAAAGGAACTTTTAAATCGCCGAAAACAGAAAGCGAAGTATTTTATGTCAAACTATATGGAAATGACACTATATATTCTTATTTCAATTACAATAAAGAATATTTTAAGCTTAAAGAGAACATTGAAATTAATAATACTGTAAAAATATTTAACGAAGGATTTGATGAAAAGCAAAACACTGTAGATATTGTGCAATTAGAAAGTAATAGTAAAATTATAATAAGTAAATCTGAATTTGATTTTAAGAACTATATAATGTTAAGTCTATTCGCAGTGTTATTGTTCTTATATTTCTTTCTTCCTTATAAATATATTTATTTAAAGAGAAACAGAAAATAAAAACATATAATTTCAACTATATTTTGAAATAAAAAAACCCCAAGCGAAAGCTTGGGGTTTTGAATTATTTTAAATTTGGATTACCAAATTTTTACTCTGTTTTCAGGAGCTAAATACATTCCATCACCTTCTTTAATACTAAACGCTTTATAAAAAGCATCCACATTTTGTAAGGGAACATATGCACGATACATTCCTGGCGAATGCGGATCAGTTTTTACCTGGTTTTTAATTGCTTCATCACGCATTTTACTTCTCCAAATAGTTGACCAAGAAATAAAGAAACGCTGTTCTGGCGTAAAACCATCAATTAGTCCTGGATTTCCGTTTTTAGCTAAATAAATTTGTAAACCGTCGTAAGCAGCATTAACTCCTCCTAAATCACCAATGTTTTCACCCAATGTAAATTTACCGTCTACAAAAGTTCCTGGTAAGGGTTGTAAGTTAGAATATTGATCTGCTAAAGCGCCTCCAAGAGAAGTAAATTGTGTTAAATCTTCATCACTCCACCAGTTTACAAGATTACCATCTGCATCGTAACGTGAACCTGAATCATCAAACCCATGAGAAATTTCGTGACCAATAACTGCTCCAATTCCACCATAATTTACAGCTTCGTCTGCTTTATAATCATAAAAAGGCGGTTGTAAAATTGCAGCTGGGAAAACAATTTCATTATTAGAAGGGTTAAAGTAAGCATTAACCGTTTGAGGAGACATTCCCCACTCTTCTTTATCTACAGGCTTTCCAAGTTTTTCTATATTCTTTTTATTAGACCATTTTGAAGCATTTTTCATGTTTTCGAAATATGTTCCACCGTTTTCAGGACTTACAATAGTAAGCGCCGAATAATCTTTCCATTTGTCTGGATAACCAATTTTAACTCTTGATTTTCTAAGTTTTAATTTAGCATTTTCCTTAGTTGCCTTTGTCATCCAAGGCAAATTATCAATACGATTTTCAAACGCTAAAAACACGTTTGCAATCATTGCTTCTGCTTTTGCTTTTGCTTCTGCAGGGAATTTTTTCTCTACATATAATTTACCTAAAGCCTCACCTAAAGTTCCGTTTACAGTTGCCAATGCCCTTTCGTCTGCGGGACGCTGTTGAACCGCTCCTGTTAAAGTTTTTCCGTAAAACTCCCAATTTGCGTTACCAATTTCTGTAGTTAATAAACCTGACGATTGACGTAAAACAGTCCATTTCATATAAGCTTTCCAAGAATCTACTTTATTTTCTTTTAAAATAGATTCAACAGCTTGTACATATTTTGGTTGAGAAACAACAATTGAATCTAATTTACCCATTCCAATTCCTTCGAAATAATTCTTCCAATTTACTGTTGGGCTTAACTTTTGCAATTCTGCAACAGTCATAGGGTTGTATGTTTTTCTTCTGTCTCTACGCTCCACTCTATCCAATGTAGCCGTTGACATTTTAGTTTCTAAAGCTAAAATTTTAGCGGCACTTGACGTTGCTGTTTTCTCATCTTCTCCAATAAAATGCAACATTCTTGCCACATGTGCTTGGTATTTCTGACGTTTTTCAATATTATCTGGAGCATTAGAAACATAATAATCTCTATCAGGTAAACCTAAACTCCCTGTACTTAAGTAAACCACATTTCTACTACTGTTTTTAGCATCTGTGTACACATAACTTCCAAAGAAACCTACTCCATTTCCATCAGCTTCCATTTCTGTAATTAAAGCGGCTACATCTTTAGCTGTCTTTACTGCATCAATTTTTGCTAAATAAGGTTTTAAAGGGTCAATTCCTTGTTTATCTCTAGTAACTGTATCTAAAATAGACTTGTATAAATTAATAGCTTTTGCTTGATCTGATTTTGGATCAATGGACTTGTCATTAATTGCTTCTTTTAAAATAGCCATTACGTCTTCGTCAGTATTTTTACGAAGCTCATCGAAACTACCCCAACGTGTTCTATCGCTTGGAATTTCAGTATTGTCCAACCATTTTCCATTCACAAAACGAAAGAAGTCATCTGAAGGTTTTACTGAAGTATCCATGTAATTAGTATTAATACCTGTCGATTCTTTTTTGACCTCTACTGTTTCAACAGTGTTTACTGCTTCTTGCTTTGCTTTACAAGAATTTAATAGTGAAGCTAAAAAAAGGAAGCCTAAGCTTCCTTTAAAAATGTAATTTTTCATTTTATATATTTAGTTTTTGAGGATTCTAAAAACAAATATAAGTTTTTGAATTGAGAAATTACTTTAAACTCATTTTTTCAATTCTTTTTTAACAATAAGAATTTATAATGTGATGTGAGAATATTTAATATTCTTTTTTTGGTGAAAAATAATTATATTGCACTCACAATCTACTAATTACAACACAAAATGAAGAAAAAACATTACCTACCCTTATTTTTTGCTGTATTCTCATTTTTTAGCAATGGAAATACTTTCGCTCAAGATGATTTGAAAGCATCCCCATTTGGTGAGAAAATCAAAAAACATC